>CALMIQ010000391.1 GCA_937863965.1 uncultured Micropruina sp. | reverse complement strand
CGCGGATGCGGTTCTTCGGGCAAGGCCGCGTGCCTATCAGCACGTCGCCGATGGTGGCTACGCGACCATGACCTCGATGATGGCTAGGCCCAGAAAGTCCGCGATCGGGCCACGAGATCGCGGAGAGCGGTTCGGCGGCGCAGGCAGCGGGACCTCTCACCATCCCTAGGCCAGACGGGACGGCGATCAGGACGCGGAAGCGGCAAACTCCCGCCATGTTGCCGAGCGGCAGCAGGAGTGTGGGCACGGAGGCATTCAGGTCCTCGAGCCGAGGGTCCTCGAATCACCGGGGGAACCCGCAAGGCTCGGCAGCTTCTCGGACCGCGTGGGCTCGAGCGAGCCGATCGCGGTCATCGGCCAGCCGCCGCTCGCCTACTTCATCGCCACGCGCACCGTCCACGCCGCAGCCGCGCCGCCGATCACCCACGACCATCCCGACCGACATCGGCGCGACCAGCGATCACCGGCCGTCCAGCCATCACCCAGACAGCTCGACACCTGAATGTCACCAGCCCATACACCCGGTGCAAATCGGAAGCGGCTACGCGACTTCCCCTGGAATGGCGTGCTTCCTGATGGTGCGCAGAGTGTCGACGATCACCGTCACTTCCGCCTCCGGGAACACGTAGTCCGGGCCGGTCGGCGCGTGGTCGGTGTACGGGGACTCGAACAGTCGCTGGGGCTCCATCACGCCGTTACGGGTCAGCTCGTCGACGATCAGATTCACGAAACGAACCTGGTCGGCGGTGAACCGAGTGCGATCGAGGTAGCGCTCGAATGCCTCAGTTACGGCCACTCGGTCCAGCCCCACCAAGCCACGAACGAAGATGCCGAGCCCGCCTGTCTTGGTGTTGGCCCAGGCGAGGTCGGCCTGTTGTCCGCCGGAGGCCACCAGCAGCCCCTCCAGTTCAGCGAGATCGTCGGGGGTGAGTTGCTTGTTGCGACGAAGCCGCTGCAGGACGAGGTTGTCCAGGTGCTCGCGCAGGTACGCCTCTGCCTTGGCACGGAACCGCTCGAAGTTGGTGCCGGGGGTGACCCCGGGCAGGTCGACCTCGACGCTGTCGCCGAGGGTGTCGGCGAAGTCGGTGTAGACAGGGTTTCGTCGGGTCTTCTCGATGAAGCGAACGAGGCTGCGCAGCTTGCGGCGGGCTTCTTCGAGCATCGGAAGCGAGACATCGACCCACCACTCGTCGCCGGCGACGGCCTCGAGCAGCACTGCCTGGGCTGCGACGCTCGGGATGGCGGTCCGTCCTAGCAGAGACGCGGCGATGCTCTGAACCGCTTCGCGCACCCGCTCGGCGAGAGCTGCGTCGCCGTCCAGCTGGGCCAATTGGCGGTGCAGGAGGAGTAGGTCGAAGCGTTTGGCGTCCTCGTCGTCGTCGCGGACGGACGACGGGAGGCCGGACAGCCTGAGCAGGGCTTCGGAATCGGCCGGTGTCAGTGACGCCCACGCGTCCGCAGCACCGAACCGCTCCACAGCGGCGCGGTGTGGACGCACCACAAAGTTGTCGAGGTTCATGCCGGTGACGATCTCGTGCAGCGTCACAGCGGTGGCCCGGCGCAGTTCTGGTTCGGCGTCCCCGAGGGCGAGGATCAGCCCGAACCGTGCCTCGAACAGGCGCTGCGACAGCGGCTTGACGAGCTGCGTCTCCGCGCCCGGAAGGTTCTGTCCGAAATACTCGAGGTTGCCGCAGAAGTCGAGGACGAGGAAGTCGGCCTTGTCCTGGCCGGGGCCGTAAAGGTCGGGACACAGGCGCGTGCCGCGTCCGATCATCTGCCAGAACTTCGTCTTGGAGCGCACGGCCTTGAAGAAGACGAGATTGACGACTTCGGGCACGTCGATGCCGGTGTCGAGCATGTCGACGCTGATCGCGATGTGCGGAGCCTTGTCCTTGGTCGAGAAGTCGTCGATCAGCGACTGGGCGTACGGGCTGGCGTGGGTGATCACGCGAGCGAACGTGCCGGCGTACTCGGGGTAGGCGAGGTCGAACCGCTGCTGGATGAACTCGGCGTGCCGCTGGTTCTTGGCGAAGATGATCGTCTTCCCCAGCCGGTCCCCGCCCGCGACCTGCCGACCGTCGGTCAGCAGGGTCGCGAGCACCTTGTCGACGGTGTCCTCGTTGAAGAGGAACCGGTTCAGCTCTTCGGCACCGACCTCGTCCGGCGGGCCGCCCTCGCCCCAGTCCAGGGCGTCCCACTCGTCCTTCTCGGCTTCGCTGAGTTCGTCGTAGGCAATCCCGGAGCGCAGGAACCGGGTGCCGACACTGAGCGCTTTCGGCGGTACTAGGTAGCCCTGCTCGACCGCCTCGTCGAGGGTGTAGGCGTCGGTCGGGACGCCGTCCTCAAGGTGGAACAGCCGGTAGGTGTTGTGGTCGACCTCGTCCTTCGGGGTCGCGGTCAAGCCGACCAGCAGTGCATCGAAGTAGTCGAAGATCGCGCCGTACTTCGCGTACACGCTGCGGTGGGCCTCGTCGATCACGATCAGGTCGAAGTGTCCGGGCCCGAACCGGCGGACGCCGCCGTCAACGTCGTCGATCAGGTTCATCATCGTCGGATACGTCGACACGTACACCCGGCCGTCGGTCGCCTTCTCCTCCACCAGATTGACCGTGGTCGAGTCCGGCAACTGGTCCTTGAACGCGTTCGCCGCTTGCCGCACCAGCGCCGTGCGGTCGGCGAGGAACAGCACCCGCTTGGCCCAGTTCGCCTTCTGCAACAGATCGACCAGCGCGATCGTGGTGCGGGTCTTGCCCGAGCCGGTGGCCATCGCCAGTAGAGCGGCGCGCTGCCGACGGTCGAACGCGTCGGCGACGGCCTTGATCGCGCGCACCTGATAGGGACGCCCCGCGATTCCGGTGTTGACGGCTGCCGCAGTCAGTGTCGTTCGGGTAGTGCGTCGCTGGATGAGCAGTTCCAGCTCGTCGGCGGTGTAGAAGCCCTGGATCTCCCGGGGTGGGTAGCCCCCGGCGTCGTCCCAGATCCGGTGGGTGTAGCCGTTGCTGTAGAAGATCACGGGCTGGCGTCCGAACTCGTGCTCCAGGCAGCCGGCGTACAACGCGGCTTGCTGCTGGCCGACCTCGGGCGACTTCGAGGTTCGCTTGGCCTCGACCACCGCCAGCGGTAGCGCGTCGGCCCCCCACAGCACGTAGTCGGCGTAGCCGTGCCCTTCGGCGTTCGGCATTCCGGTGACCGGGTACTCGCGGTCACGGGTCTGGTCGAGCGGCCATCCGGCCTCGTGCAGCAGCAGGTCGATGAACTCCCGCGCACACGCCTCGTCGTAGTCGCGGGTGTCGGGGGCCAGCGACGCCTGCGCCGCTGCTATCTGCGCGCGCAACTCGGCCAGCTCGGCGTCGCGGGCGGCCAGCTGCTCGTCCCGGACGGCGAGTTCGCGCGCGTGCGCCTCGTCCTGTGCCTGGAACTGTTGGGCGAGCCGGGCGACCTCGGCCCGGGACAACGGCGCGGCCTTGGCGGCAAGCTCGGGGTCGAAGGCGGCGTGCAGCGGCACCACCTCCGGGTGCGGCGAGTGGTGGTAGGACGTCCAGAGCACCACGTTGAACAGCTCTCGGAGCACCGCCAGCGCCACGTCGGGGCGGATCAGTCGACCGTCGTGGACGGCGGTGTTGGAGACCTTGCGGATCGTGGTCAGCTTGGCGGTGATCCCGTGAGGGACCCTCGCCTGGAAGTCGGGATCGCTGACCTTCGCGGCCAGATCGTCGCGGTACGGCAGGGGCAGGGCGAGCACGTCGTACAGGTAGCTGACCAGCCCCTCGACCACCCGGCGGGCGTAGAAGCAGGCCGCCCGCGGGTCGGAGGTCAGATACGACTCCGCCCGCACGCAGTCGGCGTGCAGCGCCGGAAGCGTCTGTCGGGCAAAGTTGAAGTTGGCCATCGGATCACTCGCTGCTCACACCGAAGTGATCCTCGAGCAGGCTCAGCGTGAACTCCTGACGAAGCTTGCAGGCACTGTGCTGACTGGCGAACATGCCCTTTTGCCAGAACGCCTGACTTTCCGGAGCGGACCTCGCCCATTCCACCGGGACGACCCATTCGGCATCGTCGTCGCCGTCTCCACGATGCTGGTAGTCCCCGCTGAGCTGCTGCTGCGCCAGCCGACACCAACTTCCGTCGAGCAGCACCTTGGCTTCGTCGAAGCGGGACGCCGGCGCGAGCGTCGTCCCGACCGCCACGTAACCACTGCCTGGGACGTTGACCCACACCCTGGCACCCTCAGGCAGCGACCGGATGGTCTGGGAGTAGAACTTGCCACCGCCGGCAGAGACGAAGTTGAACTGCCGGGCGTCCGCCCATGGCCGGCCGCCGCCGAAGGAGACATACCAGTCTCGGCCGTTCCAGGTCGCGCGCTTGCCCGGCTTGCCGCCACCCGACGGTTCCTCCTCATCGGCGGCCAGCCACGACCGGGCCAGGTACCGACGCCCCTCGTCCTCGAGATACGAGAAGAACACCGCGTTGACCGGCACCCCGAAGGTGCGCAGGTAGTTGACGATCCGCTCCGAACTTGCGTCGAGTTCCGCGGCGACGACGGTCAGGTGGAGGTCGTGGTTCAACTCATCGGGGGGCGCTCCGCCGAAGACGTCCTCGAAGGCGGCCTCGAACGGTTGGGAGAGGTGGCGGTTGGCGATGTCGATGACGTCCTCGCGAGACAGTGTCGACACCCACGAGCCGTAGTCGAGCACCTGGGCCACGACCTCCCGGGGGGTCGTGTCGCGCTTGAGCTCCAGCAGGTGGAGGCTGCCCTCGGCGTCGATCGCGAGCAGGTCGAGGCGTGGTCCAAACGGGGTGATCACCTCGCTGCCGATCACCAGCAGTCGCTCGCCGAGCAGTGACGGGTCACGCTTCAGAAACTCGTGGAGGTCCTTCTCCGCAGGCAACGCAGAGGCGGTCAACGCCCGCGGCTCATCACCGTCGATGCGCCACATTCTCATCTCGACCGGCATGAATCACAGCCTCCCATCGAATGCGCGCGCCTGCAGGGAAGCGAAGAGCTCGTCGTCAGCCAAGATGCAGGTCCTCACAGTGTGAGTCAGTTCCTCGACCCGCTGGAGTCGACGCCGGAACTCCGCCTGAAGGGTAACCGGCGGCAGAGGAATCAGAGTCGCAGCGAGCTGGCCAACATTCAGCGTGGGCTGTGCGACGGTGCGAAGCTCAGCAATGAAGTAATGCTGCGGCGTCGGAGTCCTGAGGTAGGCGGCCACATAGGTGCGCAGGACCTCGTCGGACACGGGTACCCGAGTGATCGCACGTGCGATGTTGCTACCAACGTCGGCGGGGCCGACGACGCTTACCGCTCCGATGCTTCCGACGCTGCTGACAAGAATCTCATTCCCACGGATTCGGGACCGTTGGTAGCTCGCCTCGATCGTGGGGGAAATGCGCTTCAGATTGGTTCTGTCGATTCTGCCGCGGACCATGTCGGAGACTCGGATCAAGGGGACACCGTCTGGCGTCTCATCACCGGGTTGAACAACGCCGTAGTTGATTCGATCATCGGGATCGGCAACCTGCTCCAGTGGTCGTGAGGGGTAACGATCCGCGCTGAACATGTCGTGGAAGATCGACTGGGTGAGGCCGTCGAGGTGGGCGAGGACTTGGCGGCGCTTGGCGCGCAGCGCGTCGGCGTGGTCGAGGATCGCGGCGATGCGGCGCTGCTCGGGCAGCGGTGGAAGTGGAATCTCCAAGTCCCTGAAGAAGCTGGCCGGGACTCGCTTCTGCCCGGCGCTGCCGGTCATTCGTGCCTCACCAGTGCTGCGAATCCAGGGCTGGCGGAGAAATTGAAGCAAGTAGCGGTCGTTGAGGTCGGCCCCTGGGCGCAACACGTGAAACTCGGTTGACCCGACACCCACCGGGTGGTCGAGTGCTGCCTGCCCAACCTTGCCGTTCTCCCAACAAGGGGTGATCTTCGCCGCCAAGACGTCGTGGTTGCGAAAGACCGTGTAGCCCTTCGAAACGTCGGCGAAGCTTCGGGTGGCAAGAGGGCGTGCCACGCCTTGCTCGGCATCGAGTTCGGCCATTCCGACGAACGAGACTGACGAGTCGTGAGCGGTGGCGTCGGCGCGGGGATTCACCAGTGCTACCTCGCCGAGCGGCACCATCTTCACTTGAGCATCGCCTTCAGCTCGTCCAGACCACGCGCGATCTCGGCCTCCAGCTTCTCGATGTCGGCGATGATCTCCAGCGGCGGGCGATGCTCGACCTCGTCGTGGACGATCTCCTTGTAGCGGTTGAGGGAGAGGTCGTAGCCCTGGGCGACGATGTTGGCTTTGGGCACCAGGAACGACTGGTCCGTCCGTGCTCGGGAGACTTCGTCGGAGAGGCTCTGCCAGCGCGCCAGTACGTCTGGTAGGTCGTTGTCAGTGATCGGGTTGCGCTTGTCGTCGAGGGAGAAGCCGTCGCCCTGCACGTCGTAGAACCAGACCTGGTCGGTGCCGCCGGAGTCGGTCTTGGTGAAGATCAGGATCGCGGTCGACACGCCGGCGTACGGACGGAACACCCCCGAGGGCAGCTTGACGACGGCGTCAAGTTTCTGGTCCTCGACCAGGGTGCGGCGCAGGTCCTTGTGGGCCTTGGACGAGCCGAACAGCACCCCGTCGGGCACGATCACCGCAGCCCGTCCGCCGGCCTTGAGCAGCTTCAAGAACAGGGCGACGAACAACAGTTCGGTCTTCTTCGTCTTGACCACGCGCTGGAGGTCCTTGGCGGTGGACTCGTAGTCCAGCGAGCCGGCGAACGGGGGGTTGGCCAGGATCAGGGTGTAGCGGGCGGCGTCCGCGCTGGCGTCCTCCGAGAGCGAGTCGCGGTATCGAATGTCAGGGGACTCGACGCCGTGCAGGAGCATGTTCATGCTGCCGATCCGCAGCATGGTGGCGTCGAAGTCGAAGCCGTGGAACATCGAGCGGTGGAAGTGGCTGCGCTGTCTGGCGTCCAGCAGGGCATCGGCGTGGGTGGCACGGACGTACTCGCTGGCGGCGACCAGGAAGCCGGCGGTGCCACAGGCCGGGTCGCAGATCTCATCGGACGGCTGAGGAGCGGTCATGTCGACCATCAGCTTGATGATGTGCCGCGGGGTGCGGAACTGGCCATTGACCCCGGCCGAGGCGATCTTGCTCAGCAGGTACTCGTACAGATCGCCGTTGGTGTCGCGGTCGGCCATGGGGATGCCGTCCAGCATGTCGACGACCTTGCTCAGCAGCGCCGCCGTGGGGATGGTGAACCGAGCGTCCCGCATGTGCTCGGAGTAGGTGGAACCGTCCCCGCCGAGCTGGGTGCCCAGCCCTTTCAGGTAGTCGAAGACCGGGCCCGCGACGGTGTTGTACATCACCTCCGGCGCGGTGTTCTTGAACCGGCTCCAGCGAAGGGGTTCCTGGCCGGGCAGAAAGACTGGGTTCTCGATCACTCCGGTGCCGGCGAGGCGAGCCTTGCTCTCCGCCAGGGTCTGCAGGTCGTCCAGCCGACGCAGGAACAGCAGGTAGGTGATCTGCTCGATCACCTCCAGCGGGTTGCTGATGCCGCCCGACCAGAACGCGTTCCAGACGCCGTCGATCCTGCTCTTCAACTCTCCGGTGATCACAGCGCTAACCATAGTGACGGCCGCCGACGCCACCGAGGCCGGCGCGATCGATGCGGGACAGCGCCTGCCGTCCGACTTGGCGGCGTCCCCGGGGATCTCGACCTCGACGAGAGCACGAACCTTGGCGATTGCCGAGGCCCATCCGAGATCAGCGCGCTCGTGACGCTGACGCGTCAGGGCGGACGATCAGGCTTTCATCTGGACCGGCGTGGATTGCGCTACCGCAGCCTAATCAGCACTCGCACCGGGCATGCTGGCACCATGCTGTTTCTCATCGACACCAATATCGCCATCGCCGGCGATCCATTGGGGGTCGAGTTGGAGAAGGGCGCGGACCGGGTCATCGAGTTTCTCCGTCTTGTGGCAAGGCATCACCACGATGTGCGAACTCACTCGGCGTCTCTGCATGACTTTGCCCGAATCAAGGACGATGCTCGGCGAGCAGCACGGCTCGCGCTCTTCGATCGTTACGAGATGCTGCAAGCGCCGCCCGCGATCTCGGACGGCCAGAGCGCCGTCCTCGGGCGGGTCGCCCCAACATCGAACGACGGCGTGGATCAACAGCTGTTGGCCGCGGTTGGCGGGGATGCGGCCGAGTACCTGGTGAGCGAGGACGCTGGTCTTCACAACCGTGCACGCCAGTTGGGGGTTGCCGACCGAGTCTTGACCGCCGCCGACGCGATCGCCCTTCTGCACGCCTTGCACGCGGACCTGCCGACTCCTCCGCCATCGGTTCGCCGGGTCAAGACACACGAGCTTAATCTTGCCGATCCGGTGTTCGACGCCCTGAAAGGGGACTATCCCGGCTTTGAGGACTGGTTCAAGAAGGCAGCTCGGAGCCAGCGGGATGCGCTGGTCATCGACGGGGACCACGAACACGCGGCCATCGCGATCCTCAAGCCTGAGCCGGAAGGGGCGTACGGCTTGGCCGGTCCGCTGCTGAAGGTCTGCACATTCAAGGTCTCTGATCATTACAGCGGCCAGAAGTACGGCGAGCTGCTCCTCAAGACTGTCTTCCGGCAAGCGCACGTTGAACACGACGCCGGCATCTACATGACCGTATTCGAGAAGCACGAGCAGTTGATCGAACTCGTCGAGGACTTTGGATTTCAATCTCTTGAGCAGCGTAGCGACCTGGGGGAGCTGGTCTATGCCAAGCGGCACGGGCCGATGCCTGTCGGATCCATGGACCCCCTCGACTACCACGTCAGATTTGGCCCTCCGGCCCTGGCGATAAAGACAGGACGGGTCTTCCTCGTACCGATCGCGCCACGATGGCACCGAGTCCTGTTCCCCGATGCCGAGCCAGATGATGCGCTCTTCCCGGCCACCGCCGGTCTGACCATCCAGCCGTTCGGCAACGCCATCCGGAAGGCCTATCTGTGCCACTCGTCGTCGCGCCTCCTTCGCCCTGGCGACGTCTTGCTGTTCTATCGAAGTAGAGACGAGAAGGCGGTGTACGTGGTTGGGGTGTGCGAGGACGTCATGGTCAGCCACGACGCCGAGGAGGTCGCCGCGGCGGTCGGCCGACGCACCGTGTACAGCTTCGACGACATCACGGCGCTCGCCGACGAGGGTCCGTTGCTTGTGATTCAGTTCAGGCAGGATCGTGTCCTCACCGACCCGATCGATCTAGAAGAGATGATCACTGCCGGCGTCGTCCGGTCCTGGCCGCAGAGCATCACCAGGGTCAAGCAGGAGGGAGAAGCATGGCTGGCACAGCGGCTGGACGGATAGCACTGCTCTCGATCCGTCCCCAGTACGCGGACGAGATCCTCGCCGGACGCAAGCTGGTTGAGTTTCGGAGGCGCCCCCTGCCTGGCGATGTCACGCAGGTCGTCATCTACGCGACAGCTCCCGTCGCGCGAGTCGTGGGAGCCTTCCAGGTCGAAGCCATCGACTCCACGACCCCAAGCGACGCATGGGAGCACTATCACCACGTTGGCGGCATTGGGCAGGAGGCCTTCGACGCCTACTACGACGGCACGGACACGGCCCACGTGATCCGCATACGTGCCGTTCAAGCCGCAAAGTCACCGTTCCCCCTGTCTGAGGTCGATGAGTCACTACGCCCCCCACAGTCCTTCACTTACTTGCGTGACCGACGATGGGCGCGCGCTAGTCGGCTCTTGCAGGGCCGGGAGCGGCCTGAAGGCCTACTGCAACCCGCCTGAGCGCTGGGCCGGTCGCCATTACCCTCGGCAACTAGGTTGCCCTGCCGGGCTCTCGACGGCGTGACAGAGTGCGCAGAGGCCTGCACGAGCTTGCCGTGCTTAGGATGCGCGGGGGATGCAAGACGCTGAAAGCCGCTATGACTGGGAGCAAAATCCCTAGTCAGAGCGGCTTTCCGCTGGTCGGGGTGACAGGATTTGAACCTGCGACCTCATCGTCCCGAACGATGCGCGCTACCAAGCTGCGCCACACCCCGATGGCCCTGGAGGCCGACGAGCAGTCTATACGAGTCCGCTCCGATCAGCCATTCGAGTCCGCCGCGGTCAGGGTGAGCACCGTCACCTCGGGCGGGCAGGCGAACCGGTAGGTGGCGAACGGCGACGATCCCATGCCCGCCGAGACGTGTAGCCGCGCCGTCCGGTCGCCCACGGTGTGGGTGGACAGGCCCTTGGCGCGAATGGTGTCCAGGTCGCAGTTGGTGGTCAGTGCGCCGTAGTACGGGACGCAGACCTGGCCGCCGTGGGTGTGGCCGGCCAGGATGAGGTCGACGCCGTCGGCGGTCATCGCGTCCAGCACCCGCAGGTAGGGAGCGTGGGTGACTCCGATCGAGACGTCCGCCTCGGGGGAGGGGGGTCCGGCGACCAGGGCGTAGTCGTCGCGTCCCAGGTGCGCGTCGTCGGTGCCGCGGAACTCGAAGGTGATGCCGCGCACGGTGATCAGCGCGCGGGAGGTGTTGACGTCGGCCCAACCACGCTCGGAGTAGGCGGCGCGCAGTTCCTCGGCGGGCAGCGGACTGTGCCCGGGCCTCGTCCGGCCCTCGGTGGAGCGGACCAGGTACATCATCGGCGGCCGGAAGCTCGGCTCCTCGTAGTCGTTGGAGCCGAACACGAATGCCCCGGGGACGTCGCGGAGCCGTCCCCAGGCCCGCATCAGGGGTGCCAGGGCGTCCGGCTCGCTCCAGTTGTCCCCGGTGGTCACCACCAGGTCGGGCTCCAGCCCGGCCAGCGCGCGGATGAACTCCGTCTTGTAGCGCTGCCGGGCCATCAGGTGGATGTCGGAGACGTGCAGCAGCCGCAGCGGCGCCGAACCCGGGGGCAGGATCGGCACGTACCGGCGACGGACGACGAAGTGCCGGGCCTCCCAGAAGCCGTAGGCGAAGCATGCCGCACCGACGGCCGCCAGGCGGCAGAGCAGGGCTCCGATCACCTCAGCGACGCCTCGTCGGCGTGGGAGTCGGCTTCGGCTTGTCGTCCGCCGGCTTGTCGTCCTTCTTGTCGTCGTCCTTCTTCTTCGGCTTCGGCGCAGGCCCGGACGAGATCAGGATGCGGATGCTGGTACCCCGCACGGCCACCCCGGAAGGACTGATGCCGAGGAAGGTGCCTTTGGGCGTGTTGCTGGCGATCGAGTCGGTGTACGAGCCGAAGCCGGCGTTGGCCAGGATCGTGCGGCAGTTGGGCACGCCCGAGCACGACGGCACGTCGACCTTCTTGCCGGCCAGGATGCCGTAGGGCGGCTCGACGAAGCCCTTACGGTCGAAGTTCTTCAGCGCCGCGGCGAAGGCCGGCTTGAAGATGCGCCCGCCCGCCTCGGGGCCCGACCTAGCCGTCAGGCGCCGGTGCGAGTACTTCATGGGGGCACCCTGGAGGTACACCTGCTTGCGATAGCCGCTCCAATAACTCTTGAACCGCGGGTCCTTGGAGTAGCTGATCATGCCGCCGCCGGCCAGGCTCCGGGTGAAGCCGATGGTCCAGATCGCCTTGTTGTCAGGGACCGTGCCGGTCTTGCCGGCGATGGTGTAGCCGGGGACGCGCGCCGGTTTGGCGGTACCGGACCGGAACGGGCCCTGGAACACCTTTGACAGCGCGTCTGCGATGCCCTCATCCATCACCCGCTTGCAGTTGGCGCTTGGCGCCTCGAGCGTCGACCCGTCGGCAGCCTTGATCGACTTGATCATGATCGGGTCGCATCGGATGCCGCGGGCAGCAACGGTCGCGTAGGCGTTCACAAGGGAGAGGGGGGTGACCTCGACCGCACCCAAGGTGAACGATGGGTAGTTGCTGTAGACCCGGGTCAGCGCGTCTCCCTTCGGATCGATCCCCAGCTGCAAACCCAAGTCCTTAGCAATCTTGGTCGCGTCACAGAGGTTTGCGGCAGCCTCGAGCTGGGTGAAGTAGCCGTTCACGGAGCTGGTGGCCCCGGAGAACAGATTGAAGGTGCCACCCACGCCCTTGACCTGGTGGCGTCCGGTGAAGGTGAAAGGCCCCTGGCACGACTGGAAGCGCATGCCGTGGAGCTCCATCGCTGACGGAACCTTGATGGTGCCGTAGGCGCCCAAGCCGTTCTTCAGCGCGGCGGCCGCTACGAACATCTTGAAGGTGGACCCGCCCTGGTAGCCGTCGCCGCCACCCATCTTGTTGCTCGCCGCGTAGTTCCAGAAGGTCTGGCTCTTCTTGGTTCCCATCTTGTTGCGGTTCTGGGCCATCGCGACGATCAGGCCGGTGCCTGGCTGAATCATCACGATCACCGAGTCGACCGGATCACGTGGGTCGAGGTAGTTGTGAATCGTCTTTTCGGACTTGCGCTGCACCTTCGGGTCGATGAGCGTGCGGATCGTCAGGCCGCCGCGATAGAGCGTGTTCTCGCGATCCTCCCGGGTCGCGCCCAGGCTCGGCGAGGCCAGCAGGGTGCGCTCGACGTAGTCACAGATGAACGGGAACTCGGCGTTGGCGCAGCCGTGCAGCTTGGGCTTCGGCTTGATCAGGCCGAGCTTCTTTGCCTTGGCGGCGGCCGCCTCCTGCGGGGTGATCGCCGCGACGTCCTTCTGGGCCATCCGGTCGAGCACGTCGTTGCGGCGCTGCAGCGTCACAAGCTCGAGGCCGGAGGTCCGCGGGTTGGTGCCCACCGGGTTGCGGACCATGCCGGCCAGCATCGCGGCCTGCTGCAGATTCAGCTTGCTGGCGTGCACACCGAAGAAGTTCATCGCCGCCGCTTCGACGCCGTAGGAGCCGTCGCCGTAATAGGCGATGTTCAGGTAGAACTCCAGGATCTGGTCCTTGGTGAACTTCTTCTCCAAGGCGATCGCGTAGCGCAGTTCTTGGATCTTGCGGGCGATCGTGTTCTCCTGCGCCTTCTGGACGCCCTCGGCGTCACCGCGCGCCATGGCCGCGCTGATCTGCACCATCTTCACGTACTGCTGGGTGAGCGTCGACGCGCCCTGGGTGTTGCCCCGGACGGTGCTGACCAGCGCACGCATGGTGCCCTGCAGGTCCATCGCGCCATGCTCGTAGAAGCGGTGATCCTCGATCGCGATCTGTGCCTTCTGCATGACCGGGGCGATCTTGCTCAGCGGCACGTACTGGCGGTTCTCCTCGTAGAAGTTGACCAGTGTCGAGCCGTCGGCCAGCAGCACGCGGGAGCGCTGGGCCTGAGGTGGTGCGGTCAACTCGGCCGGCAGCGAGTCCATCGCGGTCGCGGTGGTCTTGCCCACCTCGGCGGTCATGCCGGCCAATGGAACCGCCAGACCGGCGACCAGCAGCCCGCCCAGCACGCTGACCACCAAGAACATGACCAGCGAGTAGAGCCTCTTCCCCAAGCGCATGGACACCAGAGTACGTGACGCGACCCTCGACGCCCGAAACCTCACCGTGGGCGCCTGTCGTGCCCGGATTCGTCGGGCGTGCCGCAGATTCACCGGTCGTCGTCGCTCCGGTTCGGGATTCTCCAACAGATTTGGTGGGAATCGGTCATCGCGATCTTGTCATCGCGATGAGCAACAACTACACTGTGTAGTAGTACAGCAACGACCCAACCCGGAGGGTGATCCCCCTTGTCGCTCATGGAGATGGACAGCTGGCCAGCACTGGCCAAGTGCCGCGGAATGCAGGACGACCTGTTTCCCGATGGCGCCGACCAGAAGCGCGCACGGACCCTCTGCTACGGCTGCCAGGTCCGCGCCGAATGCCTGGCCGAGGCCCTGGACAACCGCATCGAGTGGGGCGTCTGGGGTGGCATGACCGAACGCGAACGCCGGCGCCTGTTGCGGCAGCACTCAGAGATCCGCTCGTGGCGCCGGCTGCTGATCGAGTCCGCCAAACAGGCCAAGAAGTGACGCGAGGTCATTGACCCCGGCACTCCGTTTCTCGATCAACCCGATCGGCACCCCGACCCGACCCAATCCGGCGAGCGCGCGACGCTCGTCCTCGGCCCTGGCCAGCAGCAGGCGATGATGCCGCAGCACCACCCGTTGCGCTTCGTCCGCTGAACTCTCCGCCGCGGCCAGCCGCTCCGCTTCGATGCGGGTGGTCGCGGTCACCTGGTTGATCAGGACGCCGCGCAGCGGCAGCCGATCCTCGCGCAGCCTGTCGATCAGCGCGCGAGCCTCCGCCACCGGTGCGGGATGCGGGGCGGCGACCACCAGGAACCCCGCCGCATCGGACGCCAACAGCGCCCGGGTCTGGGTGGCGTGCGACTCGAAGGACAGGACGGCCCGCTCGAAAACCCGCAGGAAGGTGCGCAGGTCGCCGAACAGGCGTCCGCCGAGGATCGCGTCCAGGGCCCGGGTGGCCAGGGCGGCGCCGGCGTCCAGCAGACCGAACGGACCCCGCGGCAGGCCGAGGACCACCCGCAGCAGCGGGTTGTGGGCCAGCGACTCCAGCCGGTTGGGGCCGTCCAGGAAGTCCAGCGCTGACGCGCTCGGCGGGGTGTCGACCACGATCAGGTCCCACTCGCCGGTGGTGGCGGCGCGGCGATGTAGTTCGCCGATCTTCTCCATCGCGACGTACTCCTGGGTGCCCGAGAAGGTCTCCGCCAGCGCCGTATAGAAGGGGTTGGCGCGGATCCGGTCGGCCTCGGCGGCACTCACCTGCGCGGTCAGCGCCTGATCGAAGGCGTGCCGGACGTCGAGCATCATCGCCTGCAGGGTGCCGGCGGCGTCCGGCAGCGGCACCGGGGTGGGCTCGTGCGCCAGGCCGTCCAGCCCCATCGCCTGGGCCAGGCGCCGGGCCGGGTCGATGGTCACCACGACCACCCGCCGGCCGAGCATCGCCGCGCGCGCCGCGACCGCGGCGGACAGCGTCGTCTTGCCGACCCCGCCCGTGCCGACGCAGAGCAGGACGCGCAACGCGTGGTCGCGCAAGAGGCCGTCGAGCGGCAGGTCGTCCAGGGGCGCGGTCACAGCGCCGCCAGTTCCGCTGCCAGCACGGCCGGCCGGGCGGACGCGGCGACGCTCCCCGGCTCCAGCTCGGGCAGGCGCCGGACGTCCAGCCCGGTGCGGTACTCCAGCAGCGCCCGCCAGGCGGTCTGTCCCCGGGCCGACTCGGCCTCGGCGATCAGGGCGTCCGTCATCGCCGCCCACTGCTCGGCGCCGATGGCGTCCGGGGCCGGCGGCACCGGGTCGGGCACGTCGACCTCCTCCAGGCAGCGGTTGGCGATCAGGATGCCGGGGGTGAGGCCCAGGTCGCGGATCACCTGGACCGTCTCGATCGCCTCGGTCACCGGCAACTCCTCCAGCAGGGTGACGACGTGCACCCGGCAGCCCGGGTCGCGCAGGTCGTCCATCACCGAGACGGCCTGGGCCGCGATCGGGCTGCCGTCGGTCAGCTCGGCCAGCCCTCGACCGGCCCCCAGGAAGGACCCGATCCGGCCGGACGGCGGGGCATCCAGCACCAGCGCGTCGATGTCGGGATGGGTCTCGGTCAGGTGCGTCACCTGGCCGATCAGCAGGATGTCGCGCAGCCCCGGCGCGATCCGGGTGGCGAAATCGACCAGTGGGTCGAACTGCAGCACCTCGGCCGCGAACCCGAGCCGGTAGTACCGCTGCAGATAGCCGGCCAGCGCCCGGCGGGCGTCGATCTGGACGCCGTGGACGCGTCCGTGGAGCGTGTCGAGCAGTGGCCCGGGTTGCGGTCCGACGGGGCGGGACGTGGCCAGGGTGAGACCGCCGCGGCCCTCCACCTCGGCGACCACGACGCGGGCGCCGTCGGTGGCCAGCCGGTGGGCCAGCGCCAGCGCGACCGTGGTCTTGCCGACCCCGCCCTTGCCCGTCACGATGTGCAGCGGGCAACGGGCGGGCATGCCGCCAGCTTAGGTGTCGGCATTCGCCGTTAGGGTTGCCCCATGACGAAGTGGGAGTACGTGACGGTGCCCGTCCTGGTGCACGTGACCAAGCAGATCCTCGACCAGTGGGGCGCCGACGGTTGGGAGCTGGTGCAGGTGGTTCCCGGGCCCAATCCGCAGAACCTGGTGGCGTACCTGAAGCGGCCGCTGGAGTCGGAGTGAACGAGGAGGTGCCCGGCCCGCCTCCCTCGCAGCGGCTGTCCGAGCTGGGGCTGAGCCTGCCCGCGGTGGCGACGCCGCTGGCCGCCTACATTCCGGCGATCGGCTCGGCCGGCCAGGTCTTCACCTCCGGCCAGCTGCCGACCGTGCAGGGCACGCTGGTCGCCCGGGGCAAGGTGGGTGCCGAGGTCACGGCCGACGAGGCGGCGCAGGCGGCCCGAGTGGCGGTGTTGAACGCGCTGGCGGCGGCGGCGTCCGAGACCGGTGGGATCGACAACATCCGCCGGATCGTCCGGCTCGTCGTGTACGTGGCGGGCGTCCCCGAGTTCACCGGGCAGCCACAGGTGGCCAACGGCGCCAGCGAACTGCTCGGCGAGATCTTCGGTCCGCTGGGCCGGCACGTCCGCTCCGCGGTCGGGGTGGCGTCCCTGCCGCTGGACGCCCCGGTGGAACTGGAGCTGGTCGTCGAGGCCAGCGCCGCGTCCTTCTGATGGAGACCAGGACGGCGCTGGTCCGGCGGGCGCGCGCGATCAACCGCACCCTGGCCGCGACCTACCCCGATGCGCACTGCGAACTGGACTTCGGCGACCCGCTGGAGCTGCTGGTGGCGACCATCCTGAGCGCGCAGTCGACCGACAAGCGGGTGAACCTGGTCACCCCGGTGCTGTTCGCGCGCTATCCGGACGCCGCCGCCTACGCGGCCGCCGACCGGGACGCGCTGGAGGAGCTGATCCGCCCCACCGGCTTCTTCCGCGCCAAGTCCGACACCCTGATCAAGCTCGGCGCGGCCCTGCTGGAACGCTTCGACGGCCGGGTGCCCGGCACCCTGAAAGAGCTGGTCACGCTGCCCGGGGTGGGCCGCAAGACCGCCAACGTGGTGCTCGGCAACGCGTTCGGCGTGCCCGGCATCACCACCGACACCCACTTCATGCGGCTGTCCGCCCGCTTCGGCTGGTCGGATTCGCCCAAGCCGGACGTGGTGGAGGCCGAGGTGGGATCGCTCTTCCCGCGCAAGGACTGGACGCAGCTGTCGCACAACGTGATCTGGCACGGACGCCGCCGCTGCCACGCCCAGCGTCCGGCCTGCGGCGCGTGCCCGGTCGCCCGGCTGTGCCCGTCGTACGGCATCGGGCCGACCGATCCGAAGGTGGCCGCCAAGCTGATCCGGGAGCCGCGCGGATGAGGCGGATCGCGGGCCTGCTCGTCGTCGTCGCCCTGCTGCTGGCCGGCTGCACCGCAGCGCCGGCCGCGCCCCCCGCGTCGGCGCCGAGCTTCGCGCCGGTCGATCCGGCCGCCATCCTCGCCGCCCGCAAGCAGGCGGGGATCGCGGGCTGCCCGGAGTCGTCGCTCACCGTGCCGGCGCGCCCCGACGGGCTGCCCGACCTGGTGCTGGAATGCCTCGGCGGCGACTCGACGGTCCGGCTCGCCGGGCTGCGCGGCAAGCCGATGGTGATCAACCTGTGGGCGCAGTGGTGCGCCCCGTGCCGCGAGGAGTCGCCGTACCTGCGCGAGTTCGCCGAGGCCGGCAAGGGCAAGGTGGTGCTGCTCGGCATCAACTACACCGATCCGCGGCCGGAGCTGGCGGTCGAGTTCGCGTCGCTGGTGGGCTGGAAGTTTCCGCACCTGGTCGATCAGGAGGCCCGGTTGGCGCGCCTGATGACCGTCCCGGGGCTTCCCACCACGCTGTTCGTCGACGCCGACGGCAAGGTCGTGCACACCGTCCCAGGGAAGCTGCAGTCCTACCAGGAGCTGGTGCAGTTCACCCGCGAGAAGCTCGGGGTGAAGCTGTGACCCCAGCCGAGCTGGACCGGCTCCGGGCCACGCTCGCCGGCCCCGAGGCGGCCGCACGGGTCGCCGAGCGGGCGGCCCGGGGCGGCCGGCCGGCCGCGGTGCTGATCGCGCTGGCCGACCATCCGCAGGGGGCCCGGGTCGTGCTCGTCGAGAAGGACGCCCGGCTGCGCTCCCACGCCGGGCAGGTGGCCTTTCCGGGCGGCGCGATCGAGGCGTCCGACGCCTCGCCGGTGGCCGGTGCGCTGCGCGAGGCGGATGAGGAGGTCGGGTTGCCGCCGGCCGAGGTCGACGTGCTGGGCGTGTTGCCGCCGGCCTACGTGCGGGCCAGCGACTTCGCGGTCACCGCCGTGGTCGGGCACTGGCCCACGCCGCGCCCGCTCGCGCCGGTGGACGTCCGTGAGATCGCCGCGGTGCACTCGGTGGCGCTGGACGTGCTGCTCGACCCGGCGAACCGGGTCACCTGGATCCATCCGGCCGGCTTCAGCGGACCCGGGTTCGTGATCGGCGAACTGTTCATCTGGGGGTTCACCGCCTACCTGCTGGACGGCCTTTTCGACCTGGCCGGCTGGACCGCCGACTGGGACCGCGGACGGGTCGCGGAGATCCCGGAGCGGTTCCGGCTCGGACGCCGCCGCTGACGTCGTTCGCGGCGGGCCGTTCAGCCGCGTGGCGCGACGAAGCCGGGACCGGGGTTGCCCGAGGTGATGCTGGGCGCGTGCCGGCGCGCCTCCTTGCGGGCCTCGGCCTCGGCTTCGGCGTCCGACCGGCCGCGTTCGACGGCGTCCTTGACGGCCTCGATCGAGCGCTGTCCCTGCGCCACCGTCGCCTGCGGACCCTTGGCCGCGGCCACCTTGTTCCTGGCGATCAGAGCCAGGACGCCGGCGATCGCGAACATCACCACACCCATGATGAGCAGGCCCATGAACGCGGCCAGCAGCGGCTCCCAGCCGAGCCCGGTGGCGAAGAAGTGGCCGATCAGGGCGGAGAGGCCGAGGAAGAGCAGGGCGATCCCGTTCATGGCGAAGTAGCCGGCGCCGCCGAGCAGGCCGGCCCCGATGCCCACCGACTTCGCTTGCGGAACCAGTTCGGCCTTGGCGAGTTCCACCTCGCCCCTGACGATGGTGGTCACGTCGGCCTGGATGGCCTTGATGATGTCCGCGATGTCTGCCTGGTTCGCCATGGTGGGGCTGCCCTTTCGCCGCTGTCGCCATTCAGCCTAGTGGGCACCCCCGGTGCTGTCTGGCCCCTACAGGGTGATCTGCAGGCCGTCGCCGGGCAGGTCGAGCGGCGCGGTTAGTTCGGTGTGGTCGACCTCGGCCAGCCAGCAGCGCACCTGGTACGGCAGCAGCAGCGGCTCGGGCGGGCGGGCCGCGTTCTCGTACAGGGCGCTCACCTCGCCGAGCAGCGCTGCGCGGGCGTCGGCGTCCAGGCCCTGGGCGGTCGGCGTCCGTTCCACCATGGCGATCAGGCCGGGGCGGTCGATCGGCACCCAGCGCCGGAACGAGCGGGTCTCGGTGTGCGGGAAGTAGGCGCTGTCGGTCAGCGCGCTCAGCGATTCGGTGCCGTAGTCGCCGGACATGGCGTCCGGGTCGTAGCGGCGCACCAGCGCGACCAGGCGCTTCACCCACGGCACCGAGTCGTCGCGGACGGTGTAGGCGATCCCCAGCCGGCCGCCGGGCCGCAGCACCCGGGCGAACTCCGACAGCGCCAGGCCGGGGGCGTAGGTGTGGAAGTTCTGGGCGAGCAGCACCCGGTCGAAGGCGCACGGGGCGAGCGGCAACGCCTCGGCGGCCGCCACCAGCGGCAGCCCCGACGGCGCCCGCCGGAGCAGTTCCGAGACCGCGTCGCGGTCGCGGTCGACCAGGGTCAGGCGATGCCGGCCGCGCAGCCCGGCGGCGAACGGCGCGGACGCCTTCCCCAGGATCAGGGTGGGTCCACGGGAATCCCCGGCCAGCCAGTCGAGGGCGCCCGCCAGGCTCGAGGTGTTCACGGTGGCATCGTAGTGGCCGGGGCAGGGCGGACGCCGGGCGCGACGAATCTGAACACTTCCGGATCCTCGGGCACACACTGACGGTGTGGGAGCGATGGACGTGGTCGTGGTGTCCGACCTGGGCGAGGTGTGCGAGGTCGTGACGACCGCCGCGGCCGCCCTCGGCCACCAGGCGTCGGTCTGCGAGCCGGAGGCGGTGGGCGGGCGATGGCAGGCGGCGGGCACGGTGTTCATCGGCGTCGACAGCGCCGCCGAGGTGGCCGCGCTGGCCCTGCCGCGCCGCGAGCGGGTGTATCTGGTGGGTTCCGACAGCGGTGTCGCCGCACTCTGGTCGGTGCCGCTGGGCGCCGAGGTGATCGTGCTGCCGCAGGGCCGCGGCTGGCTGTCGTCGGTGCTGGCCGGGCAGGCCGACGGCACCGGCGAACTGCTGGCCGTGCTGGGCGGTTCGGGTGGGGTGGGGGCGTCCACGCTGGCGGCGGCGCTGGCCTGGCGGGCGTCCGACCGGGGCCGTTCGGTGGCGCTGGTCGACGCCGATCGGCTGGGCGGCGGCATCGATCTGCTGATGGGGGCCGAACGCGAGCCGGGCTGGCGCTGGCCGCGGTTCGCCGCCGCCGACGGCGTCCTCGGCGAGTTGGGCGAGTTCCTGCCGATGGTCGACGGCGTCACCGTGCTGTCGATGGCGCGCGGACCCGACCTCGAACTGGGCCGTGAACCGCTGGCGGCCGTGCTGGCCTCGTTGCGGCGCACCTTCGACCTGGTGCTGGTCGACGCCGGGCGGAGCGGGTCGGCGTCCACCCGGGAGGCGTTGCGGCTGGCCGGTCGCACGCTGCTGGTGGTGGGCGGCTGCGTGCGTGGCGTGGCGGCCGCGGGTGAGGTGCTGCGCGCGTTCGCACCGCCGGCCACCGAGGTGGTCGTCCGCCGGCTGCCCGGCGTCCGGGTGCCCGACGAGGCGGTCGAGGAGGCGCTCGGCCTGCCGGTCGTCGCCCGGCTGCGACACGATCCGAGGCTGGTGATCGCGGCCGAGCGGGGCGAGCGTCCGGAACTCTCGAGGCGCCGGGACGGGCTCGGCCGGGTCTGCGACCTGCTGCTGGAGGCGTGATGAGTGAGGTGATCACCGGAGTGCCGCTGGCCGAGGTCCGGGCCGTCCTGGGTCGCAATGGCGCCGACCCGGGGCCGGTGGAGGTCGCGGCGGCACTGCGCGGGCTCGGCGGGCTGGTCTCCGAGGGCACGGTGCGCCAGACGGTGGAGGCATTGCGCCGGGAGAGCGCGGGTGCCGGCCCGCTGGAGCCGCTGCTGCGACTGCGCGGCGTCACCGACGTGCTGGTCAACGGGCACCGCCGGGTGTACATCGACCGGGGTGCGGGTCTCGAGCAGGTCGAGGGCGTCTTCACCGACGAGGACGAGGTGCGCCGGCTCGGCGTCCGGCTGGCGGCGATGGCCGGTCGCCGGTTCGACGAGGGGTGCCCGTTCGTCGACGCCCGGCTGCCCGACGGCACCCGGG
This sequence comes from uncultured Micropruina sp., assembly GCA_937863965.1. Lineage (GTDB taxonomy): Bacteria > Actinomycetota > Actinomycetes > Propionibacteriales > Propionibacteriaceae > Micropruina. Next base: position 905 of record CALMIQ010000391.1, on the reverse strand, counting down.
TGCACGCCGTCCTCGGTGTGCTCACCGACGTCGGCACCTGCCTGTCGCTGCGGGTTCCGGCCCGGCAGACGCTGACGCTGGACGACTGGGTGAGCGGCGGCACGATGCATCCGCGGGCCGCCGACCTGCTGCGTGCGGTGGTGGAGCGGCGGGTGGCGTTCCTGGTCTCGGGCGGAACCGGGTCGGGCAAGACCACGCTGCTGGCCAGCCTGCTCAGCCTGGTCGATCCCGCTCACCGCATCGTGGTGGTGGAGGACTCCCGCGAGCTGCGGCCCGCCCACCCGCATCTGCTGCGGCTGGAGGCGCGGCCGGCCAATGCCGAGGGCGCCGGAGCGGTGCCGCTGACCACCCTGGTCCGGCAGGCGCTGCGGATGCGTCCCGACCGGCTGGTGGTCGGCGAGGTGCGGGGCGCCGAGTTGACCGACCTGCTGACGGCGCTGAACACCGGCCACGAGGGCGGGTGCGGCACGCTGCACGCGAACTCGGCGGCGGACGTCCCGGCCCGGCTGGAAGCGCTGGCCGCGCTCGGCGGGCTGCCACGGACGGCGCTGCACGCCCAGGCCGCGGCCGCGCTCGACGTGCTGGTGCACATCGGCCGGCTGCCCGACGGCGCCCGCTGGGTGCAGGAGTTGTGCCTGCTGTGCTGGGACGAGGCGTCCGGCCTGTGCCGCCCGGTGTCGGCCTGGCGGTTCCCGGCCGGCGGGGAGCCGGTCGCCGGCCCGGCCGCCGACGAGCTGGACGGGCGGCTGCGATGAGCTGGCTGGCCGGGGCGCTGGCGGCGTCCGCCGTCTGGCTGTGTTGGCCCGTCCCCGCTTCGGGTCGGCTCGGTGATCCGCCGGTAGCGCGGGCCGTCGTCCGGCGTTCACGGACGCCGCTGCTGGTGCTGGTCGCCGTCGGTGCCGCCG
>CALMIQ010000390.1 GCA_937863965.1 uncultured Micropruina sp. | reverse complement strand
CTGGATTCCGTCGTCCCGGCGAGTCCCGTCGTCCCGGTGAGTCCCGTCATCCCGGTGAGTCCCGTCGTCCCGGTGAGTCCCGTCATCCCGGCGGACGCCGGGATCTCCTCGCCCTCCTCAGTTGAGCCCCGCTCCTCGTTCGTGACCTCAGACACCGAACTCCACTGGGCCTTCTACGCCGACGACGGGGCCGCCCTGCGGCCGCCCTGGTCGTCGCTCGCGGTCTGTCCCGACGTGGTCTTCGACGACGGTTCTCGGTTGTCCGACGGCATTCCGGGACGCGGCCCCGCCATCGATCGCTACGCCTTCGAGGTGACTCCGGCTAGCCAGTTCGCCGCGCTCTGGAGCATGCCGCAGCAGTGGAACGCGAACACCGTCTCGCTGGCCCCGTGGGCCGGACGCCGCGTCCGGGCGGTCGAGGTGGTGCTGGGCGATCCATCGCTGGTCGGGGTGGAGGACGAGGTCGTCCGCGGATTCGTCGAGGTGGTGCTGCGCGAGCCGGACGCGCCGGAGCCGGCCTCGCCGGCGGAGTGGGTGGACACCCGGCGGGGCACCCACACCGGCCCCGGGTTCTCCCGCGGGAACACGATCCCGGCCGTCGCACACCCGCACGGCTTCGTCTTCCTCACCCCCGCAACCGACGCCGCCGACACCCGTTGGCCCTATCGCTGGGGCGTCCACGACGAGCCCGTCGGACGCCGGCTGGCGGCGCTGCAGACCTCGCACCAGCCCAGTCCGTGGATCGGCGACCACGGCGTCCTGCAGTTCCTGCCGTTCGTGCCCTCCGCCGGCGCGCCGGCCGAGCCCGGCGGCCACATCGTGCCGGGCAGCGAGGTGGCCCGGCCGCACCGCTACGCCGCGACGCTGGCCGAGGGCGTCGAGATCGAGGCCACGACGACCCGCTCCACGGTGGCCGTCCGGGTACGCGGTGACCAGGTGGCCTGGCTGCTGCTCGGTTGGCCGGACGGCGACGGCGCGCTGCACCTGGAGTCGCTCCCGGACGGCCGGGCGATGATCCGCGGCTGGATCGGCGAACGACCGGACGCCGCCTGGGGCAACGCGCCGCGGATGTACGTCTACGGCGAGACGTCCGAACCGGCGACGGCGGAGGCCTGGGGCGCACCCCACGGTCTCGGGCTGACGGCGTCCGGCGAAGTCGAACTGCGGGTGGCGACGTCCTTCGTCTCGGTCGAGCAGGCCGGCCGCACGCTGTCGCTGGAGGCCCCCTGGCAACGGGTCTTCGACCAGCTGGTGGACGAGTCGCGGGAGCGCTGGGACGCCGTCTGCAGCGTCATCGAGGTGCCACCGCCGGCCGACGACCGGTATGCGTTGGCGCACCGCGAGCTGCGGGCGACGCTCGCCCACGCGCTGTACCGGCTGCGGCTCTACCCGAACGCCGCGTTCGAGAACACCGGCAGCGCCGAGGCCCCGGAGTGGCGGTTCGCCGACGTGTTCGCGGGCGCGGGCTCGTACGGCGAGGAAGCAACGGAGCTGCCGGTCGTCCCGGGCAGGCTGGTGGTCAACAACGGCTACTGGGACAGCTACCGCACCGTCTGGCCGCTGCTCGCGCTGCTGGACGCCGACGCCACCGGCGAGCTCCTCGACGGGCAGCTGGAGCAGGTGCGCCGCGGCGGCTGGACGGCCCGGTGGAGCGGGCCCGGGTACATCGACTGCATGGTGGGCACCTCCAGCGACCAGATCTACGCCCAGGCCGCCCGGCTCGGCGTTCCGGGGTTCGACCGCGAACTGGCCTACGAATCCGGCTGGCGCAATGCCTGTGAGCCCAGCCCGGACGTTCGCACCGGGCGGGCCGGGACCGCGACGGCGCGGTTCACCGGCTATGTGCCGCGCGAGATCCACGCCGGGTCGTCCTGGACGATCGAGGCAGCGATCGGCGATGCCGCGTTGGGCCGATTCGCAGACCTGCTCGCCGCCACGGCGTCCGACCCGGCCAGATTCCGCGCGCACGCCCGGTACTTCGCCAACCGGGCGCTGTCCTATCGCCAGCTGTTCGACGCCGGCACCGGCTTCTTCAGGGGCCGCGACCGCGCTGGCGTCCTCGCCGAGGTCTTCGATCCGCGGGCCTGGGGCGGCGACTACGTCGAGACCAACGCCTGGGGCATGTCGGCCTCGGCGGTGCACGACGGCGCCGGCCTGGCGGCGCTGTTCGGTGGTCCGGGGGCGCTGCGCGAACACCTGGATCGGCTGTTCGCCGAGCCCGAGTCGATCGTCGCGCCGTATCGCCCCGGGTTGGTGGTTCACGAGCAGCTCGAGGCCCGGGCGGTCCGTGCCGGCATGTGTGCGTTGTCGAACCAGCCGGCGCACCATCTCCCGTTCATGTACCTGCACACCGATCAGCCCTGGCGGGCCGGTCCGCTGGTGAAGACTCTTGCCGGAAGGCTGTTCACCGGTGGGCACCTCGGCCAGGGCTTCCCCGGCGACGAGGACAACGGCGAAATGAGCGGCTGGTGGCTGTGGGCGCTGCTCGGCCTGTACCCGCTCGATCCGGGCTCGGCCGAGTTGATCATCGGCGTCCCACTGGTGGACGAGGCGGTCCTGCGTCGCGACGTCGGGTCGCTGCGGGTGCGCGTGGTTCGGGAGTCGCCGGATGCGAAGTGCCTGGCGGCGGCGTCCTGGAACGGCCGTGCCTTGGGGCGACCGGTGCTGACCCCGTCCGAGCTGGCCGGGCCGGGAGTGCTCGAACTGAAGCTGGTCGACGAGCCCCCGATCGAGGCCCCACTCTGGCGGCTTCCGGACGCCGCCCCGGGCGTGTGGCGTCCGGAGGTGTGCCGCGAGGAGTTCGCGATCGCCGGCCCGGGCGTCGATGGCCGGCCCGCCTTCGACGACGGCGCCGACCCGGACGGGTGTTGCACGCTGACACCGGGCGACTGGGTGGGCCAGGACTTCGGCGGCCCGCGACGGGTGACCGACCTCACCCTCACCACGCTGGACGTCGTTCCCTCGGACGCCTTCGTGGTCGAAACCAGCGACGACGGGCTGACCTGGCGCGCGGCACCCACCACCCATCGCGAAGCCCTGCCGGCGAACCGGACGACCCCGTTCCAGCTGGTCGACCCGGCAATCGCCCGCTGCTGGCGAATCCGGGTCACGACCCCCGTCCGGCTCCGGCAGGTCGAGCTCTTCGACCTCTGAGCCGAGTTCGTCATCCCGGGCTCGCCCGGGATCTCGTCGACAGAGTGCCGCAGGTGCGCAGATCCCGGCATTCGCCGGGATGACGGGGAAAGACCGGGATGACGGGGGAAGACCGGGATGACGGGGAGAGAACCGTCCCCGCCCGTGCGAAATTCG
>CALMIQ010000389.1 GCA_937863965.1 uncultured Micropruina sp. | reverse complement strand
TGGCCAGGTTGGACGGCGTGTGCCGGATGCCTACCTTCGCCAGGATCGCGGTCAGTGCGGCGAACACCGCCGAACCCGCCGCGTACAGCACCCACATGGTGGAACCCGCTCCGTCCTGATCGGCATTTCCGGTTGTGAGCAGCGTATGCCCGGGTTCGCGGTCCAGTCTCCGGCGTCCGGACGCGCGACGCCCCCTGGTCCCGGAGCCGGCCATCCGGCGCTCGGCCCGCTTACTGGGACACGTGGCCGGCTAGCGGGACACCGGGCCCGCTACCCCGACGACCGGACGCCGAGCAGGTCGAGCACCGCGGCCTCCAGCGACGCCTGCCGCCGCTGGGGCGTCCGGTACGAGCGGCCCACCGCCGCCGCGATCGACTGGCCCGCCTCCCACAGGTCGAGAACACGGGGATCGATGTACGAGGTGCGGGCGATGGCCGGGGTGTTGCCCAGATACTCCGCGACCTCGCCGACCGCGCCCCGGACGGCTCGCCTCCGCGCGGTGGCAGTGCCTGGACGCGGTGAGCGCGCCAGCGCGGTCGCGAACAGCACGGTCGCATGCCAGGTGCGGAAGTCCTTCGCGGTGAACTCGCCGCCGAACAGCTCGGTGAGATAGCCGTTCACGGCGGCCGACGACAGGTCCCGCCACTCCCGGCCGTCGCGGTAGACCAGCAGCCGCTCGCCGCCCCGGCGGCGGCGCATCGCCTGGAGCGCGTCGATCGCCGCGTCGTCCTCGATCAGCACCCGGTGCTCGATCCCCGACTTGCCGGTGAACCGGAAGGCCAGCGCGTGCCCCTGCCGCCGGACGTGGCGGCGCAGCAGGGTGGTCAGCCCGAACGAACCGTTGGCGTCGGCGTAGTAGTCGTTGCCGATCCGGAAGTAGCCCAGGTCGAGCAGCCGCACGGCGGTGGCGGCGGCCCGCTGCAGCGGCATCCCGCCCCGGGACAGGTCGGCGGCGACCCGGCGGCGCGCCTCGGGCAACCCCAGCGCGGCGGTCGCGACCCGGTCGAACTTCTGCCGGTCGCGCAACTCACGCCAGTGCGGGTGGTAGATGTACTGGCGGCGCCCCGCGGCGTCCACGCCGGTCGCCTGCAGGTGGCCCTGGGGGAGCGGGCAGATCCACACCTCGCGCCAGGCCGGCGGAATCACCAGGGCCCGGACTCTGGTCACCTGCTCGGGCGTCAGCGGCCGGCCGTCCTCGTCCCGATAGCGGAATCCGCGTCCGGACCGCTGCCGGGTCCAGCCGGCCATCTCGGGCGAGACTCGGCGCAGGCGCGGCATGCGAGGTGACTGTACTCCGCGGCCCACCTGCCCGGCCGACCCCAAGGGGGGTGATCCGAACGCGGCGGTGGGGGGTACGGTCGCCACTGGCGGTGACCACTGAACCCGCGAGGGATGGTCGAAGCGAGGTGGTGAGTTGTCGATCCGAGCCGGTCGCTGGTGGCTGATCGCGGTCCTCTGCCTGGCGCTCGCCGGCTGCGCCCGGGCCGAGGACGCCGCCGTCCGGGCGGTCGGCGAGGCACGCTCGGCGGTCGTGGTCGCCCAGACCGCGACCCGGCTGCTGCTCGACGGCCGGTCGAGCGCGCCCTACACCCAGGTGGTGCTCTCCGAAGCCCTGGACGCCGTGGCCGAGGCCGGGCAGGGGCTGCGCGAGGCGTCCGAGGACGATCGCGAACGGACGGCGCTCGCCCGGCGGGTGCTGCGGGACGCCGAGGCGGCCATCGACGACCTCGCCGACGCCGGGGCCGCCGGCCTGGACGCCGCGGCCCTGCACCGCCTGGACACCACCGTGCGGGAACTGGACGCGGCACTGGTGGAGCTGCGCCGATGAAGCGCCTGTTCGCGGTCGCGTTGGGCGTCCTCACCGCCATCGGGGGCTTCCTCGACATCGGTGACATCGTGACGAACGCCGTTGTCGGATCGCGGTTCGGCTGGTCGCTGGCCTGGGTGGTGGTGGTCGGGGTGGTGGGCATCTGCGTGTTCGCCCAGATGGCGGGCAAGGTCGCCGCGGTGAGCGGGCGGGCCACCTTCGAACTGATCCGCGAACGGATGGGTCCCCGGCTGGGACTGGCGAACCTGGGCGCCTCGTTCCTGATCAACCTGCTCACCCTCACCGCCGAGGTGGGCGGCATCGCGCTGGCCCTGCAGCTGGCCAGCAGCGTGCACTACCTGCTGTGGGTGCCGGTGGCCGCCCTCGCGGTGTGGCTGGTGGTCTGGCGGGTCGGTTTCCAGGTGATGGAGAACGTCACCGGGCTGGTCGGCCTGCTGCTGATCGGCTTCGCGGTCGCCTTCTTCCTGCTCGTGCCCGACTGGACCCGCCTCGGCGCCCAGCTGATCCAGGCGGCGCCGAGTGGCGAGTCCGCCGCCACCTACTGGTTCTACGCCGTCGCGCTGTTCGGTGCGGCGCTCACCCCCTACGAGGTGTTCTTCTTCTCCTCCGGTGCCGTCGAAGAGGGCTGGTCGACCTCCGATCTGGCGCAGTCCCGGCTCAACGTGCTGGTCGGCTTCCCGCTGGGCGGGCTGTTGTCGCTGGCCATCGCCGGGTGCGCCGCGATCACCCTGCTGCCGCTGGGTGTCCAGGTCACCACCCTCAGCCAGGTCGTCCTGCCCGTGGCCGAGGCCGGTGGACGGCTGCTGCTGGTCGCGGTCATCCTGGGCATCGTGGCCGCCACCTTCGGGGCCGCGCTGGAGACGACCCTGTCGGCGGGCTACACGCTGGCGCAGTTCTTCGGCTGGACCTGGGGCAAGTTCCGGGCACCCGCGCAGGCCGCCCGCTTCCACGTCACGATGATCGTCTGCCTGCTCGTCGGGCTCGCCGTGCTCGCCACCGGGGTGGACCCGGTGATGGTGACGGAGGTGTCGGTGGTGTTCTCGGCGGTGGCGCTGCCGCTGACCTACCTACCCATCCTGATCGTGGCCAACGACCCCGACTACATGGGTGCCCACGTGAACGGACCGGCGCTCAACATCGCCGGCCAGGCCTACTTCGTGCTGATCCTGGTCGCGTCGGTGGCGGCGATTCCGCTGATGGTCGTGACGGGGGTGGGCCAATGAGCGCGGGGGAGCGGTTGCCCCGTCCGGACGCCCCGGCCGACGGCCTGCTGCTGGACGCCCGGCTCAGCCTGCTCGACCGGCAGGTACTCGACCTGGACGGCGAGCCGGTCGGCGTGGTGGACGATCTGGAGCTCGACGACCCCGGTCCGGGGGTGGTGGAGCCGGGGACGGAGGCGCCGGCGGTGCGGGCCCTGGTGCACGGGCCGATCGTGCTGGAGCGGAT
>CALMIQ010000388.1 GCA_937863965.1 uncultured Micropruina sp. | reverse complement strand
AAGCTCCTCAACATCTCCCTACCTAGTGGCACCGCCAGGATCGAACGTGAGGGATCTCGAAGAATCCCACGGTGACCGCGCCGACGTCTTCCGGCACGGCCACCCAGGGTTACACCACTCTATGGGGCCTTACTGGGGTAGCGCTAGGAACGGCGCTGGTAGAACACGAAAAGAGGCCCCTCCCAGCTGACGCTGGGAGGGGCTGTTCCTTGTGGGGTAACCGGTTGCGCTCAGTCTTCGGCGGCGCGTTGGGCTTGCTCTCGCTCGAGGTACGGGTCGGCGGGGTCGAGCCACCGGCGGCGGGCCCAGGAGATGACCGCGGTCACCGCGGCCACGGATGCGGCTTGGAAGATGGACCATGTCCATTGGTGCCAGCTCTCGGCGAGGGTGGTCCAGCCGTCGGCGGTCTGGATCGCGCCGACCAGTGGCGCGAGCCCGGCAACGAGGACGGCGGCGATGAGGCCGTCGGTGAGGGTTTGGCGGCCGCGCGCGGCCGCGATCTGAGTCGGGGTCATCGGTGTTCCTTCGCGAGTTGGTCGATGCGGTCATGGATCGCGGCGTGGGCCTCGTCGGCGCGGCGTCGGTCCTCGGCGTCGGCGAGCGCGAGCCGCTCACCGACCCTGCCGACTTGCTCGCCGAGCCCGACGATGGAATCGGAGACTCGCCCGATCTCCTTGTCGTGCCGGCGGAGGTCGTCGCGGACGTCGGCGATCGCGGACTCGATCCGCGTCACGCCGTCCTTCGTCGAGGTCCCGTGATTCGGCTGGAGCTCGAACGCGGTCAGCGCCAGGATGCGGCCATGCTCGTCCATGGCCGCGGCCTGCCGGGCTTGGGCGGCGGACTGGCGGTCTTGCTCGGCGCGCATCCCGCGGACCTCGGTGAGGATCTTGACGAGCGCGCCGATCGCCCCGAGGAGCCCGCTGATGGCGATCACGACCGGGGCGATCTGCGCGAGCACGGGTTAGCCTCCGAGGGTCCAGAGCTTGGCCCAGCCCTTCGGGCCGATCCGCTCGTCGCGGCCGACGCCGTCGGACTTGTAGGCCGGGTACTTGGCGTGGAACCGGGCGACGGCGGCCTTGGTGGCGGGGCCGTAGTGGTCGGCTTCCTTGACTGTCTTGGGCATGAACCCGGCGCGCTTCAGCTGCTGCTGCAGTTCCCGCGCGGAGGGCTTCGTCTTGCCCGGGCCGATCCCGACCGGGTAGGGCGGCACCTTCGGCTTCGCGGGCTTGGTGTAGACGGTGACGCCGTTGAGGTCCTCCGACCAGCCCAGCAGCGTCGCGCCCCAGGCCCGGGACAGCGCGCCGATGCCGATCTTGCCGATCTTCCCGCGGCCGCCGACGTCCGAGCTGTAGCAGTAGCCGTCGCCGACGCTGAGGGCGATGTGCCAGTTCGCCGTGCGGGTCTTCCAGAACACCGGTGCGCCGGCGGGGATGCTGTCGGCGTCGGTGGTCTTGTGCTGCTTGCGGGCGGTCTCCCACGCGCGCTTGGCGTTGGGCTCGCGTGCGGCGACGCCGTAGCAGGACCGGACGAACATCAGGCACAGGTTGTGCCAGGACCGCGAGGGTTGCGTGGTCTGGGCCTTGGCCCAGGCGATGGCCTTGGTACCGGTACGAGTCGGGGTGCTCACTGGTCGACCTCCTCGACGTCTTGGGTGATCTCGTCGTCGGGGTACGGGCACTCGGTGTCGGACATTTGGGCACGCTCCTTCAGGTGGCGAAAAGGGGCCCGGGGCGTCGTTGACGTCCCGGGGTGAGGGGTGGTGGGGTGTCCGGCCCCGCCCTGAGCTAGAGGGGGGTTCGCGGGGCCGGACAGATCAGGGGGCTAGCTGTGTTTTGCGCAGCCGTTGCAGGTGCACTGCGACGCAGACAGCTGTTGGACTGCCTCGACGAGTTGGTTGAGGGTCGTGTAGAGGTCCGCGATGCGGCCGCGTGCGGTCTCGCACCATGACTGGGAGTAGGTCGACGGTGGCGCGGACGCGAAGCCGCTGTAGAGCGTCTGGCTCGCCGACACGGAGGGGAGCGTGATCCTGCACGTGCCGGGGGTGATCCCGAGGCTGGCCGCGGTGGTCGACGCGGGCAGCGCTCCGACATCGGCTGGCGACAGGGATACGGTGCCGCCGACGGTGACGGGTTTACCTGCGATGGTCGCGACGGGGTCGCCGGCGTGTTTGTCGGCGATCGGTCTCGCGGTGACGAGCGCGGTAGCGACACGGTCGCAGACGCCGCGGTGCTCGACGATGATGATGTCGTCGACCTGGACCCCTCGCACGGCGTCGGTCCATTGGACGGTCGCGCCGGTCGTTGACGCGGACCGGACCGGCCTCGACATCAGCACGGGCGCGATCTGGGTGACGACTTCTTCGCCGGCGCGGCCGGTGGGGCGGCCGGCTTGAGCCGAAGGTGTTCCGACGCTGTCGCGGCCCGCGAGGGCGTTAGCGACGCGGCCCATGTCCACATCGGTGACACCGAACCAGACGGCGCCGGTGTCGTCGGAGACTCGTGCCATCACAGGATCCTCCGTTCGGCGAGTGTGGCGTCCATTTGCATGGCGCCGAGGGTGATGCCGAGGCCGGTGAGGCGGGTCACCAGGTCGACGCCTAGCTCTGGCCGTCGGATGTGGATGATGTCTCCGAGCTCACGTCGCGGGTCCCACCGCACCCCGGGCGCGGTGAGTTGGATCGCGATGCCTTGGAGGGTGAGGCCTGCGGATTCGGCGACGGTGCGGGCTTGCGCGGCCGACGTGATCACGGACACGTCGCCGCCGTAGTCGCGGACTCTTTCACCGAGGACCTCAATCCGTACCGAGCTGCTGCGGTCTTCCCAGTATTCGATCCCGCCCGGCACATCGGCGTCTTCTTGCCCTTCTTCGGGGATCGCGCGCCACGCGCAGCCGAGGACGTTGACGACGTCGTCGTCAGAGATGTCGACCGACAGTGCCGACAGCTGCTTGGACCCTTCGGTCCATGCGGCGACGGGTGGGGCGGCGAGAGTGTCGGTTACGGGGCTGGTGCGGGCAGTGCCGTCGTGGTCGATGTAGAGGATGCGGCCCAGGGAGCGGGCCAGGTCCGCGGCGATCGTCCACGGGTCGGCGCCGAGCTCTCCGAGGACCGCATCGACACCGAAGGTGTACCCCGATGGTGGGATTTGGAGGGGGAGCCAGGGTGCGCGGGAGGCGAGGAGTTGCGCGATCGCGGTGGCGATGTCGACGCCTGCGGGGACGACGCGCCGGTCTCTCATCCCGGCCGCTTTGACCCAATGGGCCCGGTCGGCGACCTGTACGGACAGGGTGGGGGCGGCGGTCGCGGACAGCGCGTGGGGCCGCGACACCGGATGCACGAGCGCTAGCTGCCAGGTGTGCCGCTCACCCTCGTCGTCTTCGAGGGCGGTGATGATCGCGAGCTCCGTGCGGGCGCGGGGGTCGAGGAGGTCCCGGACCCAGGGCTCGGCCGCGACGTGAAGGGTGCCGGTGGCACGGACGTCAGCGGTCTCGTCAAGAGTCAACGAGCAGGAGATCACGGGCAGCCGGGCACCGGCGTGTGCGCCGGTGGTGATCAGGACGTGATCGTGGCGCGGGGCTGATCCTGTGGTGATGAGCTGGTCGATGCTGCGTGGGAGACGCCGGAGTGTGATCCCGGTCACCATGCCCATCGACGCGACCATCGTCGAGGTGGCGACGATCGTGACTTCGGTGATGGGTTTGAGGCCGGTCATCTCCGCGGCCATCGAGCTGGTGGCGGTGATGGTGGTGTCGCCGATGGGGCCGCGGGCAGTCAGAGGGTCGACGGCCACCGAGGAGACGGCGACGATCAGGGCCTCATCGATGGGCCCGGTCGCGGTGATGACGCCGGGATCGAGTGTCGAGGTCGCGGTGATCGTCACCGGGCCGAGGCCGCACAGACCTGTCATCTCCACGACCACCGAGCTGACGGCGACGATCAGGGCCTCATCGATGGGCCCGGTCGCGGTGATGACGCCGGGATCGAGTGTCGAGGTCGCGGTGATCGTGACGGCGTCGACCGGTCCGACCGCGGTCACGGTGCCGACATCCATTGTCGAGACGGCGGTGATGGTGACCGACATGCCACCGGCCACGTCCATCTCCGCGACCATCGAGCTGGTCGCAGCGATCGTGACGGCGTCAAGGCCGACGAGGATCGTGATAGCGCCGACGTCCAGCGCGCTGGCCGCGTCGATCGCGACCGGAGCGATCGGGGCGACGCGGACCAGGTCGCCAGCGACGACGGCCGAGACCGCATCGATCTGCACTCCAGCGACGGGCCCGGTCGCGGTGATCGTGCCGGGGTCGAGTGTGGAGGTGGCGGTGCTCGTGGCCGACATCGGCCAGGTCTGCGTACCGGGCGGGATCTCCACCAGCACCCACGGACCCGCGTACGCGATGAGGCTCGGATTGCCCGGTGTTGAGCGGGTTGCGGTCGCGGTCCCGCCCGCAGCAGTACCGGCGCTCCACCAGCAGCGCCTGCCGTCGCTCCACGCGACCGTCGTGTGGTCGGTGACCGCGCCGCCAGTCGCGTATCCCGCGCCCTCGTGGTCGTCGAACAGATAGGGTGCAACGGCGACGAGACGGGCCCCCGCCGTCGTGCCCGACAGGCTCAGCGAAGTGCTGCCCACGCCACCAGTCGCGGACCGCCATACAGTGCCGGCGCCGGTGCCCCACATCACCGACACGAGCTCCCACGATCCGGACAGTGTCGTGTCCCCGGCCTGCTTGACCCGCCCCACGACCCGAATCCCGTAGCCAGCGTCGGAGCCGTACGAGGTCCACCCCGACGGCGTCGCCGGTGGGGCGGAGTCGCCGATCAGCGCGGCGAGCATCCACCCACCGACCGGGACCGCCGTCAGGGACACCGTCCCGGTCCCCGAGGAGACCACACCACCAATCGCAGGCGTCGCCATCTACCTCACCCCCTCACACAGCAGCACAGACACGGACAAGCGGAGGGGCGGGTCAGCCCTAGTCGAGGGTGATCTTGATCGCCCCGGCCGCGTGCTCTCCGCGGTCACCGATCTGCAAGGCCCGCGGCACGGTCAGCGCCTGCCAGTCCGTGATCACCAGACCCGACTTGACCGCCCGGACATGGGTGACCGTCCCGGCAGCGGTCGCCGCCGCCGTCGTCAAAGCCGCCGTGTTCGACACCTCGCTGGGGGTGGCGGCCGTCGGCGACGACCACGTCACATTCGTCGCGGCGAGCCCCGACCACACCCCGGTGCCGTTGATCGAGTACTCGATCTGATGCCCAGTGCCCGTGCCGCAGAGATGGGTAAGGGCGGCCTGCTGCGCCGCCTGCGAAAGTCCAGCCATGATCATGTGCTCCTTGCTGTTGTGGTGCGGGCCGTGGCCCACTTGTACGTGATTGCCCAGATGTCGTGATTGACATCCGGTACGAACCGAGGTGCGGACACCTCGATGGGCAGGAATTCGTCGAGCCGACCCGGCTCCCCGCGGCTGCTCGGCGGCCACCGGTAGCGCAGCGGTCGGCGTGAGCGGAGCAGCGCAAGCGCGGCCTCCAACGCCGGGCGGTCGAGCGCCCACACCGTCGACGTCCCAGACGGCGCCATCGGCGGGCCGGCGTAGCTGACCTGCTCGATGTCGTCATCCAGATACCGCGCCGTCGACGCGCGGAGATCCCACACGTGCTCGTCGTCGGAGCGGGCCCGAAGCAGCACGGCGGTCTCGGGATGCTGCGGATCGACAAGCCACTGCGCCTGCCCTGCCGCGACGCCGGCGGTGGCCACGGTGACCCATTCGGACACCTCGCCGTCGGCGCGGACCAGCCGCACCCGGTACGACGCGGCCGGTGAGTAGTCGTCGACCGTGGTCGAGTCGGTCATGACGCCGGTGAGGACATCACCGTCGGCGGGCTGGACCTCCAAGGTGTAGGTACCCGCCGCCGTGACGACGAGCCGGACGCCAGGGATGCCGCTATCGGGATGCTCCACGCCGACGGCATCGACCACCGGCGTGGGGACCGGGGGCACCACCAGTGTCACCGCGACCGTGGTCCAGGGGCCAGCTAGGCCGCCGTACCGGACCGTCTGCGCGGCCACCGACACGCTATCGGGCCATCTGGTAGTGGCCGTCCAGATCCCGGATGCGCCGGCCCACCCGGCCTCGACCAGCACATCGTCAGGGTCGCGGACCTCGATCCGGTACCCCGTCACCGTGCCACCCGCGCCGGCTGCCCCGGTCACGGTCACCGTCGGGCGCCGCACATTCGTCGGCGCCACCACCACCGATGACGGTGCCGGTGGCGGCGAATCGGCCTTCACGCTCAGCGACTGCGACCACTCCGAGTCGTCCGACCCGACACGCACAGCCACCTGCACCTGGTAGGTGCCCGCCGACCACGAGCTGAGCGACGCGGACGCCACCCCAGAGGTGACCCACTGCACACTGCCGACCCACGAACCCGCCGCGTTGAGGTAGGACCAGGCGCCGTTACCGAGACGGCGCCGCACAGCCCTCGCGGTCTGACCCGACGACGGCGACCACGACACCTCAAGCGCGCCGCCAATCTCGACCGCGGAAGCGCCCGTGAGTACCGGTGTCGGGACCTGCGCTCCGGCGAGCAGCAACGTCCAGGTGACGCCCTCACCCGGCGAACTCGACGAGGATTGGACCTGCGCCGCGCCGCCCGCGGCGACGGCCTGGTCCCGCACCTGGATCGACGCGAGCCATGGGGATCCGGCACGATCCGTGCCCGGCGGTGCACCGCTATGTCCCGGCAGCAAGCTGATCCGGACCGCGTCACCAGCACCACCAGCCACAGCAGGCCACCACGGCCGCTGAGACTGAGGCCGTGCGATCGCCCACCCCGACAGGGCCCGCGGGCCCGCGAAGCCATAGATCACGGTCCACCGCCCGGCCGTCGGATCCGCAGCCGGCGACCCGAAAAACACGTCCGTGGCAGACCCGTCCGCGATCCGCCAATAGATCGCGCACCACTCATAGCCCGTGACGAACTGGGACTCCCACCCCAGCAAGCTCCAACCTGGAGGCGGCGTCAGCGCTCCCCACCGGATACCGGAGCGGCCACCAGAGACCGCGACCAGCACCATCCCGGCCGGGGCATCAACCCAGACCCGGCCGTTCGGGCCACCGCCCTCCCACACACTGCTGAAAGCCACGCCTACCTCCTCATCCCGGCCATCGTGACCACATCGGCGATCTCCCGACGGGCCTCGACCCGCATCCGTGTGATCAGCTGCCCGCCGGCGTCGACGATCACCAGCTCGGACAGTGCTTGGCGCAGCAACGCCAGCTCGGCGTGGATGGTGTCGAGGTGGGCCGCGGCCTTTGGCGTCGATGGGGTATCCCATGACGTGGCGGTCCAGTCCTGGAGGGGCAGGTCGGGGATGGCTGCGTCGGCCATCCGTGTGGCCGCGGCACGGACCGCGCCCAGCTCGGAGTCGATGCCGGATGCTGCGCCGAGTGGCACGTACCGGCCGACCTCGTCGGCGATCCGCTTCGCGGGCGATTTGATCCCGAGGGACTGCTTCGCCGACTTCACGATCGTGTCCGCGAGCCGTGCGGCGGCGGCTTCCAGTTTCGCCTTGTCCGATTCGAGGCCCTTGATCAGGCCTTGCTGGGCCTGGATCCCGACCTTGTACATGGAGTCAGCTACGGACTTGCCGGCCTTGTCGGCCCAGGTGCCGAGCGAGATCCAGTCGCCGGACAGGTCCTTGATCTGCTTCTTCGACCCGGTCTTGAGCGCTTCGGCGATGGGGATACCGGCGGTGGTGCCGAGCGCGGCGACCTCTTGGATGAGTCCGCCGGGGATGCCTGCGGCTCGGAGGTCGTCGAGCAGGCCGACGAATCGCCGGATCTTGCCCAGCAGGGTCGAGATCGTGGACTTGATGCTGTCGAAGGTGGGCGCGGGCCCGTCTTCCGACACCAGCCCCTTCAGGTCCAGCTCACCGGTCAGGCTCGACGAGATCGACGCTTGGAGTTGCGCGGACGCGTCTTGCAGTTCCTTCAGCGTCTTCCGGGCGGTGTCGAGGGCGCCGACGATCTCGCCGTGCGCTTTGCCGATATCGACCAGCGTTGCGGTCTTGACCGCGTCGCTGGCCTCGGCCCGGGCTTTCCCGTTGGCCTTCAAGCCTTCGAGGAGCGCGACGGTGCCCGCGTTGAGGTCTTTCCAGCGTGCGATTGCGCCGGAGTACTTCCCGTCGTCCCACAGGTCGGCGGTGAGCTTCGACTGCTTCTTCAGCTCGACCTGCAACGCGGCCGTGTAGGCCTTGATCTGGGGCAGGTTCTTCTTCGCCTGCGCGGTCGCCTCATCCATCGACAGCGCCCCGAGAGACGCCTTCGCCTTTACGCCCTTACCGCGGTTCTTGTTCCACTTCGCAATATCGGCGTTGGCCCTCCGCCGGGCCGCGACCATCCTCTTCGCCTCATCCTTGATCGCCGCCTCACCAAGCTTCGACGCCTCCTCGGCCATCTTCGCAATCGACGACTTCACCTCAGGCAGGCCGTCGCCGATGCCAAGCGCCAGGCCCTTACCCAGCATCAGGCCGATCTCACGAAACACACGCGACGGCGAATGGATACCTAGCGCGTTCTTGGCCGCCGTGACCGCCCCATCAACGACACTGCGGGCCTTGTCGGCGATCGACTTTGCCATGCTCGAAACACCATCGATCAAGCCCTGGATCAGCTGCTTGCCTGCGGAATGGAGCTTCGTCCCGATCCCCGACAGCGCGGCGTGCGCCTTGCCGGGCAGGGCTCGTACCAGAGACACGGCCTTGTCGATCCCCAGCCGCGTCGCGGCCTTCAGCAGCTCCCACGCCTCACGCGCCTTCGCCTGGAGCTTCGACCCCAAAGCCGCGGCCGCCGCGGCTGCCTTACCCGGCAAACCGCGCACGAGCCCGACCACCGCGCTGATTGCGGATGACGTCGTCGACTTGATCGCCGACCAAATCGCGGTGACCTTCGACCCGATCGCCGACCACGTGTTCGCCCAGATCGTCTTCACCAAGGCCACACCGTTGGTGACGATGCTCTTGACGTGGTTGATGCCGCCGGTCACCAGGTTCTTGATCGCGGTCCAGATCGCCGACCCGGCGGCCTTGATGTGGTTCCAGGCCGCGGACCAGTCGCCCTTCACCGCGGCCATCACGGCCTTGATCACGGACTGGATCGCCGACAGGATCGGCGTGATCACGGAGATGATCAGCTTGAACGCCGACGACACCTGACCCACCAGGTAGGAGAACACGGGGACCAGCTGCGCGAGCACGAACGAGATCAGCGGGGTGAGCGCTGCGAGGATCATCCCGACCGTGTCACCAGCGACCGCGGCCAGCTGGCCGAACAGCGGCGCCAGCTGCGCGAGGACCGGAGCGAGCGCCGTCATGATCTGCTGCCCCACAGCGAACAGCTGCGCGCCGAGCTCCATGACGGCGTTGCGGAAGGTCTCGGACTGGGTCCACATCGCCACCAGCGCGGCGATCACCAGACCCACAGGCCCCGTCAGGGCCCGCAACACCGACACGACCGTGCCGCCCGCGCCGGAGACGCCACCGAGCCCGGAGGCGACCTGGCCGAGTATCGACACGACGCCGCCGACCTTGCTCACGACCCCGCCGACGATCGACAGCGCAGGCCCGAGCAGGACCGCGCCGGCAACGACCTTCCCGATCGTCCCCTGCACCGCATCGAGCGCGGCAACAACCTGCCCGGCGTCCACACCCTCAGCCCAGGCCGCGAACTTCTCGGCGAGGACCTCAAGCTTCGGCGCGAACGCCTCTGCCTTCTGCCCGATCACGTCGAAGACCGGCCCCAGCAGTGACGACAACCCGCCGAGCGCGGTCGTCAGCGCTGGCTTGATCGCATCGATCGGGCGCATCAGCCCCGACACGATCGAGGCCTGCAGGTTCCCGATCGCGCCCTCGAACGTCTTCGTCGACGTCGCAGCCTCACGGGCCACATCAGTCAACCCGAGCTCGCGGACGGCCTCGTTGAACTCCTCGGCGGTGATCTCACCCTTGGCCATCGCGTCACGGAAGTTCCCGGTGTAGGCACCGTTCTTCTTCATCGCCTCTTGCAGCTTGCCGGACGCGCCGGGGATCGCGTTGGCGATCTGGTTCCAGTCCTGCGTCATAAGCTTCCCGGTCGCGTTGACCTGGGTCGTCGCGAGTGCGACCTGCCCGAACGTTTCCGCGTTCCCGCCGGCGACGGCGTTCAGGTTGCCGAGCGCCTCGGCCATCGTGTCGTAGCCCTTGACGCCGTTCGCGGCGAGCTGCGCAGTCACCGACTGGATATCCGACAGCTCGTAGACCGTTTCGTCGGCGTACTTCTTCGTCGACGCGGTCAGCGCGTCGATCTTGCTGGTCTTCAGCCCGGCGAACGTGAGGGTCGACTTGAACTTGTCGGTCGCGTCCGATGCCCGGGCGGCTTCGGGGATGAACGAGGCGAACACCCCGCCCACAACGGCGGCGGCGCCGAGCGCGGGCTTCGTGATCGCGTTCGTCAATGTCCCGCCGAGTGCGGATATGGCGCCGCCGGCGGACGACATCAGGCCGCCCAGCCCCGACATGCCCTTCCCGATGCCGCCCAGCAGGCCGCCGCCGAGCTTCTGCCCGACCGGGGCCAGGTCGATCCCGGACAGTTCGGCTTGGATGGTCTTCTGCGCGCCGCGCAGCGACGGGACGACACTCAGGTAAGCGGCTGCGAGTTCGATCGCCACGACGACCACCGCCCTTCAACAGATTAAGCGCGAGGGGCGAGACCGAAGGGTCTCGCCCCTCTCGGCAGGGGGTTACGGTGCTGACCAGCGCGCGGCTTCTTCGGTGTCGAACGCCAACACGCCCGCGTCGGGGCGTTCCGGTCGGCTACTCGGCGTGACGGGGCCACGCGGCAGCGCCAGGCGGCGCGCGACCTCGTCGATGTCCAGCGACAACGCATCAGAGACCCGCTCGGCCTGGTTGTGCTGGTTCGACGGACGCGGGATCGGCTTCGGGGCGTTCCGGCCCTTCGACGCGTCCTTCGTCTTCGCCCACACCAGCCACCCGAGCCGGTCAGCGACCAGCGCCGCCAACTCGTTACCGAGGGTCCACTCGGCCCCGGCCGGGTCCTGCGACCTGCGCAGCGCCGAGCCGGGCGGAGAGTACCGAACGATCGCCCGCAGGTCCTCCCACGTCAGCCGGTCGCTGCCGAGGTCCCGGAGCCTCAGCCCGAGGGTGATGAGGTCGTACTCGACGGCCTCGCCGTGCTCGTCTAGGAGCCGGTCGAGGCCGAGGATTCCCCCAGCGTGATCGTCAGGTTCGACGGATCGGGGGCATCGTCGCCGGTGAACGAGATCAGCCCGCCCTCGGTGAGGATCGCCTTCAGATCGTCGATGGTGAGCTCGTCCACCACCGCGGTGGGGACGTCGACGAGCATCGCGTCGGCGAGGTCCCACAGCGCCTCGAGGTCGCCGTCGCCGCTGGTGGCCTTCGCCAGCAGCGGGGTGAGCTTCTTCACCGCGGCCCGGTTCATCCGCCCGAGCGACGGCAACCGGTACCCCGTGCCGTTGATGAGGACCTGGGAGGGCTTCTGCTTCGGGAGGTGATCGTTGACGAGCGGTCGGACGGCGACCGATGACACGCCGGTGATGGTGTCGACGAGTTCGACTTCTTCAGTGTTGGGCATTCCGCGCCCCTTTCCATGTAGGTGGTTGCCGCGCGAATGGCTGCCAGGCGCCGGCGGGCGCGGCACCGAAAGAGTTCCGGCGCCTGGCAGGTTCTTAGGGGTCCTCGACGGTGTCGAGAGCGGCGATGATCTGGGCTCGGGTCATGTCCTCGACCTCGTAGCCCAGCTGGGCGGCGTAGGCGGCCCACGCCTTCCGGGATGCCGTCGGCGACGGCATCCCGTCCGGTTCGGCCGGGGGCGGGTCGACGGGCTTCCAGCCGCGACGCAGGTACAGGTCGGCCATCGCGTCGAACGCCTCGCAGATCTCCCCCTCAGGGGTTTCGAACCACGCCACGGCGCTAGACGATCGCCGCGACGTACTCGTAGGCCGTGTTCCCCGACGAGTCCGGCGAGCACGCGAGGGTGACCTCGTAGCCGACGGGGTCGCCGTCGACGTAGACGACGTCGCCGACCTCGGTGATCTTCCCGGCCGGGACCACGATCCGCTTCACCTTGTTCCCCGTGACGAGGATCTCGAAGATGTACTCGCGGATCGGGAGCTCGACGTTGTTGTGGATGATCGTGAGCGTGCCCGTCACCTCGGTGACGTTCGACTGGCCGTAGACCTCCTTCAGGACCTCGAGGGAGAGGGTCTCGATCATGGTGAACTGGAATGACTCCGACCGCGACGTGCGTACCGTGAGGACGCGATCGCCACCCCACGCGTAGATGTCGGAGTTCTCCAGCTCGATCGAGTTGGTGAGGCCGTCGTCGGAGCAGTAGCCGAGCGACTTGAACGCCGCGTTCAGCGCGGTCGTCGCGTCGACCGGGACAGCGGTGCCCGTCGGGGCGGAGTACACGCCGCCGGAGGCCTTGGGCTTGCCAACGGTCACGTTGGTAGCGAGATTCGGCATGATGCCTTGTCCTTTCAGGATGCGTGCCGCGCCCCTTCAAGGAAATGTTCAGTTGTGGTTCTAGGCGCCGCGGACCGTGGTGGCCGCGACAACCAGCTGGTAGCGGGGCTGACGCCCGTCGGGGAAGTTGTAGATCGACTCGACCCGGCACCGCCCCAGAAGCGGGACGCGGACGGGAAGGGCCTCGAGCAGCAGGGCCAGGGCGTGGGCGCCTTGGGACGCGGCGAGCCGGTCCTCAGCCCAGAACTGGACCGCGAGCACGGGCCGGTCGACCAGGTCGCGTTCGGCGCCGCCGGTGCGCTCGACCGTCACAAACCGAACCGGCTTGGGCTTGGTCGGGCTACCGGCCGGGACGTCGAGGAACGCCTCGAGGGTGTCCTGGTCGGGGTGCTTCAGCACCTGGAGCCCCAGCCCAGAGTTGAGTGCGTCGACGATCAGCACCTCGACGTTCGTCGTCACGACTCGCCGTCCTGCAGGATCCGCACACGGTCCGCGAAGAGCGTCACCGTCACCTCGTACGGCATCCGCGGATCAGCCGGGACCACCACGTTGATGTCGTTGGCCGCGATCAGCCACGGGAACGGCTTGCCGTCGACGAGCAGTTGCTTGCCGCATTCGATCTCGATCAGCTTCGCCATCTCCGCCTTCGTCATGGTCACAGTCCCTTCAGTAGCGCGTTGGTGTCGGCGTTGTGCTTCCGCGACTCCCAATCCGTGGTGTGGACGACCGCGCGGGCACGGTTCCGGCCCGGCTGCACATACGACTCGTACCCGTCCGCACCAAGCGACGCATTCGCACTATCGCGTGCGCCGTCGGCGTACTCCTTGAGCGCGGCCTGCACCTCGCCCGAGTTCAAGATCGCCCGGGCGCCAGCGGACTTGATCTTCACCTTCACCTTGGCCATCAGCCGTCCCTCCTCTCGACCTCGACCGGGCGGTTCCACTCGCCCGGTGTGAGGTTGTCCTGATAGGTCCGCGGATCGCCGACGACGTGGAACGTCTCGCCCCGGACCCTGACCCGGCAACCCCGCAGGGAGCCGGTGAAGGTCTTCGGGAAGTGGAGCGTGAACGCCACATCCACCCCCATCGGACGGTTGGACTCGAGCACATCGGCCCGCGGCCCGGGCACCACCAGGACGTTGCCCACCGTAGTCTCGCTCTCGGCCCAGACGGGCGTGTTCCCCGGGCCGCGCCCGGTCTCGGTACGCGAGATCACCACGACGGTTTCGCCGTGCATCACAGACCGCCCGGGCCGGTGCCGAGAGGCCCGTTGATCTGCGCCCCGGCGAGCGGCCCCGTGGGCCCGTCGCCGGGGGCGGTGTAGATCGTTCGCGCCTTCGTCCGGCTCTGCTTGCACAGCCCGGCGAGGTCCTCGCGTTCCTGCTGCGTGAACAGGTTCAGCGTCGACTTCCCGTCGGTGGTCTGCGAGTAGGCGCCGGCGGTTTGCGTGACGACGATCCCGGACCCAGCGTCGGCGCGGCGAAGCAGGGCGTCGAGGATGATGCCCTTCGCCGCGTCGGCGTGCGGGAACCCGGGCCGGGTGATGCAGGGGGCGATGATCACCGCACGCGCTACCGTCCCGGTGACCATCGCCTCAGCCTCCTCGGCCGTGAGCTTCGGCCGCAGCGCGAGCAGCTCGGCGGCGGTCAGCACCGCCAGCTCGGCCGGTGCCTCGGTCATCGTCAGGCCTTCGTCCAGCCGAGCACGAGCAGCGCCTCGACGCCGGCGGGCACGATTTCGTGCACGGTGCCGTCGGGGTCGGCCATGCGCGTGACGAGGGGCTCGCCGACGGCGAGAGCGACGTCCTCGGCCCGCACCGGCTCGACGACCTCCACGGCGGCGACCTCCGACGCGTCCGGGGCCTCGGGCGCTGGGGCGGCGGCCTTACGGCGCAGCGTCTGCCCCGCCACCTCAGCCACCCGCCTTCGGCGTCACCACACCGGCCGGGTACGCGAACGTGCCGCCGTCGAGGCGGGTGCGGGGCTGCGCGACCTGGAACCCGACGCGCATCACCACACGCAGCGCCTTCGTGTCCTGTTGCATCAAGTTCAGGATCACCTTGCCGTCCGTGTCGGAGATCACGCCCTCGCTGAACAGGTCGTAGGTGATGTCCTGGCGGATGCCGATCACGAACTTCGACCAGTCGATGGCCAGGGCCTCCGCCGCGGCCGCGTTCCACGCACCGTTACGGACCTCGTCGAGGGAGTGGCCGAACAGGGTCGCGCCGCCACCCTCGGTGGGGTTCCCGAACAGGTACTGCCCGGTGGTGTCCTTCAGGCCGCGGAGCTTCCAGTTCAGGCCCGGGCGGGCCGCGAACCCGTTCACGGAGATGCCCTTCACCGACGCCTTCTCAGCGACCGCCAGGAACGCGGAGGCGAGGTCGAAGACGCCGCCGTCGGGGTTCGCCGCGCCGAGCTGCGCCACGTTCCCCGCCGCGATCGCCGCCGGGACGATACCGGCAGGCCACGACGCGGGCTTGCTCACCCCGAACAGGGCGGCCTGGTCGACGGCCTTCCCGATCGCCTCCTTCAGCAGCGGACGCACCTGCTCCCACAACGGCACGTTGCTGTCGTCGACGACGGCGTCAGGGATCGGGACGATCACCGCGAGCTCCTCGGCGGTGATGTTGATCCCCGTCCAGGTCGCCTCGCTGGTCTGCTTCAGGCCGGTGTCGCCGTCGACCCAGTAGGCGTCCGGCGCGGACGCGAGGACCGGCTGCTTGGCCTTCTTCGCCGACATGCGCACGTTGCGGGCGCGGGACATCACCACCGAGTCCTCGGGGGTGGTCTGCAGGATCTCGTTGATGACCTGGTCGGGCATCATCGCGTCGTTGACATCGGCGCGGCCGATGATGTTGTTGACAGCCATGAGCTGTGTCTCCTTCTTTGGTTTAGCGGGTGGCGAGGCTGTCACGCAGCCAGTCGCCGGACTTCGTGTCGCCGCCCTTGCCTTGCGCGTCACGGAACGCGTTCGACTGGGAGGCGGGGAGGAGGGCCTTCAACGCGGCAGCGTCGGCGGCGAGCTCCTCAGCGGTGGTGCCCTGCAGCCGGGCAGCAAGATCGGCCGACAGGCCGGCCTTCGCGGCCGCCTCGTGCCGGAGCCGCGCCGCCTGCTCGGTGGCCAACTCGCGGGCGAGCTGCTCGGCGCGATCGTTGGCCTTCTGCAGGTCCGACTTGGCCGCGTCCTGGACCTTGTCGTACTCGCCGGCCTTCGTCTTCAGGTCGTCGTAGTCGGCGTACCTCGCGCGTTCACGCGACAGCCGGTCGGCGATGATCCTGTCAAGGTCGGCCTGCGTGGCGGGCGGCGTGTACCCGCTCTCGTTGTTGGTTCCGCCAGTACCGCCCTGAGGGGCGTCGTTCTCGTCGGACATTGGTTTCCGAACCCTTTCGTTCGTCGGTGATACCGCCCCAAGAAGTGGAGCCCGCGGGGCGTTGACGGGCATGAGAAAACCCGCAAGGAGATTCCTTGCGGGTTAGGTGGTAAGTGCGCTAGCGCTAGCGGTAGTTGCTGGTTGGCATCATCTGGGCCAGACGAGGCCGTGCAGCGAAGAGCGGCAGCACCTCGACTTGCTCGGCCCGTTCGAACACGACGAGCGGGGTAGCGTCGACCTCTGGATCGGGGTCGTGGTACATGTAGGCGCGCTCGCCAGCGGAGGTGTGCGTGTGCGTGAGTACCCAGTCGGGGACACGCGCATCAGCGGGTAGCTCCTCAACTCTCATCGGGCTTCACCTCCACCCACTCGCCTGGCTGGCCCACGAATTTCGCGTCATCGACTCGATACATTTTCACCGTCCCGGCCCGAACATCGTCGAGGTGGGACCATGCGTCAGGTTGTCCGCTCTGGGGGTCCAGCAGTTTCATGGTACCGCCGCTGACTTCCCAGGACCAGACATGCCCGCCGCCGCCTTTCCAGGTCGCGCGGATCATCCCGCGCGCGCCCTCGGGGAGCTCGGCGGCCAGCCGTTCCAGGTCGGCCTTTCCGCTGCCCGTAAGGGTCGTGATCTTCGGAGGGTTCCCGTCTGGCGCTCGCCATGCCTTGGCCGCATCTTCGACACGCCGCCCGCCGGTAAAGAGTGGGGCTGCGGTCACGTCCAGGCCGCGGCGGCGCAACTCCTGGGCGACGACGCAGTTCGTGCAGTTGAACTGATAGCCGCGCACCGAGCGCCACAGTGGATTTGTTCGCGTCACCGCCTCGGCGCCATTCTCCGCGGCCTTCAACGTGGGGAGTTCGGGATCGTCACTGCTGGGCGCAGCGTCCAGTGCTGCGCGCATACCCGGCAGCACCGTCTCAGGCGTCCTCGGGAGGCCACGCGAAGTGGCATCACTCGCCGCCTCCTCGTACGCGTCGATCCAGCGTTGCTCCTGCTCGTTCGGCACCCACGCCTCTACGATCTCGGTTGCGACGCAGCCGCAGAAGTCGTGGTAGGTCTTCCCGCTCTTCGTCCACAACGCCGTCTCTTCAGACAGGTAGCCGCCGTCGAGATAGCCGCGGGTCGCGAGCATCGCGCAGAACGTGCACGGGTCCGCGTCCGGTACCCGTCGCCAGCGCCGTTTCGAGGCAGCAGCCGAGCGTTCGACGGTGCGGCGCCCACCGCCCTTCGCGGCCCGGTCAGCCCACACCGCGTGCGTCTCCACCGCCCGCGACCGGGCGCCGGGTTCGTCGAGGCGGTCGAGCGCCTCGAGCGTGGCCTGCGCACGGACCGCAGCCGGCCCCGGCTCGAACCGTGCCCTGTCGATCACGCCGTCGGCGCGCGACAGTGCCCGGACTGAGCGGAGGTGGCTGGCGGCGATCCGGCCAGCGGACTCGAACCCGAGCTTCTCCGCGGCGACCAGTCCCAGGCTGAACTCGTCGCGGGTCATCTGCCCGGTCAGGTACAGCTTCCCGAGCTCGACAACGAGCGCCGCCGTGGTGGCACCGTTCGCGGCCTGGTCGAACCGGAACCTCGACAAGAGCCGCCGCAGCTCGGCGTCACCAGCCATGGGCTCAGCCTTCGAGCTTGGCCGCGTCAGGTTCAGGCAGCCGCAGCGACACCGGCACCGCGCCGGTGAACTCGACGTCCGGCAGGCCGACCTGGGTCGCAGCGTTCGCTGGGGCGACGCCGGCGCGGATCAGGACGCCCATCGCGTCAGCCCTGGTCTTCATGTCCCGCCCTCCCCTCGTCGAGCTGGCGTCCGAGCGCGGACGCGAGCACGCCGACCGGGCCAGCATCCGCGGCGATATCCGCGCGCAGCTGCGCCTGGTCGGCGCGGGAGATCCGCAACCGGTCCCACGTCACCTGAGACGCCGCCGGCAGCACACCGGCCTGGACCAGCTTCACGACGGCGTCGGTCTCCGCGGCGACCGTCGGCGTGTCCGCCGCCCGCCACACCACCGACACCCCGGCCGAGAGCCCGCGTGCCGCGAGGACCATGCGGCCGACCTGGTTCCATGACCGCCCGAACGTGGCCTGGCGCCGCTCGGTGCGTTTCACCAACCGCGACTCGATGTTCTTGATCGCTTCGGCCGACGCGGTGTTGTTCGTCAGCATCCCGAGGTAGTGCGGCGGGATCGCCGCCTCACCAGCAACCTGCTTCGCCAACCCCTCGATCTGGTCCAGGAACGGGCCAGGCGGGTTCGTTGCGAACGACCCGAACCGGGTCTCCGGCTGCCCTGGCCCTGGCGACGACATCGACAGCATCGCCGCCATCGCCGTCACCCACCCGGGAATGTCCTCACCGGTGTCCGGGTCCGTGAACGCATCCTTCGGCGCGTTCGACGCCCACCGCTGCGGGTAGGAGTAGAAGTCCCTGTTCGCGCTCATCCCCGCCAGCGTCTGCACAGACTGCACCGTGTACGCCCGGATCGGACGCGAGATCTCGGAGCGCCCTCCCAGCCTGGAGGCGCGCGGGCGGTTCACCAGCTGCACGACCGGAGTCACCCCGAGCCGGTGTGGGCGGCGGTCCTCCCACCGCCACACCCCAGCGACAAGCCGCAGGCGGCCCGTCTCCGAGCTGTCGGCCCACACGATCGCGCGGGGCGCGCGGGTCGTCGGGTCACGCTCCGCGACCATGATCGCGGCCTCAAGCCGCCGGCCCCGACCGTCCAGGATGCCGGTGGTGTTCAGCGGCGACTCCGCCGTCACCAGATCGTCTTCGGCGTCGTCGGCGGCGTTCGGGTTCACCGCCACGAACGAAATCCCGTAGATCAGCGCATCCAGATGCGCCAACGACACCTCGAGCCCGAGCCCGTCATCCATCAGCGCCTGCAGGTGCCCGGTGTCGTCGCCGCGCCAGCCCAGCAGGTCGAGGCGCTCCTCGAGGACGTCGACGACGGTCGATGGCCAGCCCACGATCTGCTTGGCTTCCTGCCACGCCGCCGGCAGCACCTTCGACTTCGGAATCTGCGCGTCGAAGTCGTAGAAGCGCTGCTTCAGCAGGTTCGACGGCCGCGTCATTTCCAACCGGTGCAGCATCGCGTCGATCATCCCGCGGGTCGACGAATCGGCCAGCGACGAACGCACCAACGGTGCAGCAACCTCGATCGTCATCTCATCACCCGGACCCTTCTTGGCGAGTCGTCAATCAGTCGGGAACCCCACAGCGCCAACGTCGCCGCGACCAGCGGCGTGATGTCCGACTTCGCCGTCATCCGGTTCCATGCCCACCGGTCACCGATCGCCCGCTTCCTGGCCGCGACCAGGGCGTCGGTGAGCTGTGCTTGTCCCGTGTGGCGGAGCTGGTCTTGTGTCGTGGCGTCGTAGAACCCGGAGCAGGCCGCAGTCATCTGGTCGGTGTTCGTCTCCAACGCCTGCACCCCCGCCGTACGGAGATCTCCCAGCAGCGACGCCGCCGGGGAGCGGGCATCCACGATCGTCATCGCGATCGGATTGTCAGCGCAGAGCGCTACGGCCTCGTCGACGATCCATCCCGTCCCGTGGTCCCGGCGGACCAGCTCCACATGCCAGCGCCCATCCGCCCGGACCGCAGCAACGGCCAGCGATGCCAGGTCGCGGCTCGGTGCCACGTCGATCCCCAGCACCAGCCGCCCGACGCCGAGCGAGCTCGGATCCTCCGCCGCCGCCCACACACCAGCTGGGATCACCATGGGGGTGGACTTGTCGTCCCAGATCCCCAGCGCTTCCCGCCGGAAGTGATCCTCCGTCAACAGCCGGCGTAGCTTCCGCACCGCCCGCAACGGGGTCCGTTTCGGATACGAAGGGTTCGCCTTCCGCAACTGCCCCAAGTCATCCGTGGCGGCGTCCTCGTCGGCCGAGAACTCGACCCACGCCGCCAGCTCCAACGGCTTGCCCGCGCGCTCCGCGGCGATCGCCTGCTCGCGCTGCTGCGCGAACGCCCCGCCCGCGTACTTCGGCGGCGGCGGGGTGCCCATCATGATCGTCAGCGGATGCTCGGCCTGGTTCTGCGTCGGCAGCATGTCGGCCATCGCGTCGTCCGACATGATCTGGGCCTCGTCGAGGACCAGCACCGCGATCTTCGGAACACCACGCAGCGCACCGGACTCGCGGGCCGCCATCACGATCCGCGACCCGTTCACGAACTCGATCGCCCGATACTCCGCACCCGACGGCGTCGCCTTCACATGCGGCAGGACACCCGCCCGGCCCGCGGTCGCCTTCAACGAGGTGAACGTCTCCAGCATCACCTTGTTGTGGTGAGCCGTCCACGCCACCGCCACGCCCGGATGAGCGAGGCAGTACGCGAACACCATCGCCGCGACCAGGTACGTCTTCCCGGTCTGACGCGGGATCGACATCGCGATCGTGTCGGCCGCCCACCCACCGTCGGCGGTCTTCGCCCAAGTGACCCGGCACACGTCACGCTGCCACGGATCGAGCCCCAGCCCGATCCGCTCAGCTACAGCGATGATCGACGGCGCCGCGGTCGAGGCGATACCGGCGGGGAGAACTAGCCGGCGGGCCTCAGGGAGCAGGCCACGGATCGTCTGGGGTGGAGGCAGCTTCGCCAATGTCGTCGCCCTCCTCCTCGGCCACCACCTCGTCGAGCTCGCGCGTGATCTCCATCAACCGCCTGCTCAGCGACGCCAACTCCCGGGCGGGAACACCGTCGTCGATGCTGGTCGCGATCGAGTCCCGGAGCGCCTCGAGGAGGGCCCTACGGCCCTGCTGGGCTGCTGCGGCGACATTCACGGGTACCTCCAGGGGTATGGCGGAAACAGCTGTGAGAGAACCGCCTATGCCGCTGAGGGGCGGGGTTCGGTGGTGCGGGGGTGGCCCCCCAGGGGTCAGCCGCGGCGGGCGAGGGGTCGTGAGCGTCGGATCACGGGGGATTCGAGCTTGTCGGACTTGGCCCGGGTGCAGTCGCGGTGGGCGGCGCGCTTGTTGTTCAGCGTGTCCTGGCCGCCCTTGGCCAGCGGGACGATGTGGTCGACGACGAATGCTCGCGGGTCGAGGTGGGGCAGCGTGTAGTCGATGGGGTCGCCGCAGAGCCAGCATGGCGGCTGTTCGGCGGCGACGAGCTTGCGGTGGCGGTCTCGGGTCGTGGTGTTGCGCGTGGCCATTGTCACCGCCTCGGAGAGCAGTGAACCCGCCTCGCGAGCTGGGCTCAAGCTTGGCGGGTTCGGGGGTGTCCGTTTTTGGGCGCGGGGTGCGCCGCTGACGGCAACGGTAGCAGATCAGGGGCTGTGTGGCGATCTGCGGGGCTCTCAGGCGGCAACGTGGGCTTGGTGAGGCGTGCTCTGGCGACCGCTGCCGCGATCTCGCCGAGGTCGTAGCGTGGTTTGCCGTCGTCTCCGAGGATGCGCGTGAAGCGGCCGTTGGCTGCCCAGTGGCGGATGGTGCGGGCGGAGTGGCCGAGGCGTTGGGCGGCTTCGGCGAGCGTGACGGGCGTGACGGTGACGGCGCGTCCGCAGTTGTCGCAGGACCAGCTGCCGTCGGTCCAGGTGCGGATGCGTCCGGCGCGGCAGCGGGCGCAGATCGGGTCGTCTGGGGCCTCCCGCTCGTCGACGAGGTGGACGACGGCGGCGTAGGTGCGGGTGGTCAGCGAGATGACGTCGTCGCTGAACTCTGGCCACTCCAGCCACTCGTCGTCGGCCCAGGCGAGCAGGTCGCGCTGCGTCAGCCAGGTGCACAGTTCGGCGATGGTCTCGTTGCCGTCGAGCGGGTAGACGTCTGGTGCGTCGTCGGCGTCGAGGACCTCGAGCTCGAGGGCAGCGGCCCAGGTCGCCAGGGCCGGGCGGATGCCCATCCGCTGGGGGTCGATGGCGCCGCGGGGTCCGAAGACGGGCATGGGTAGGTGGTGCTCGACCTGCGACAGCAGTGAGGAGATCTCCAGGCTGTAGAGCGACAGCTCCGCAGGATCACCGGATCGCCCCGACGGGCCGACCGACTTGCGTGGGCTGCGGAGCGCTTCGGGCAGCAGCGCGGCCCATTCGGGCAGGT
>CALMIQ010000387.1 GCA_937863965.1 uncultured Micropruina sp. | reverse complement strand
CTCTATATCGACAAATCGAGAAGTTCCTTTGTAACTACACGCGTGTGACTAACCGAGCAGGACGGCGAGGCGATCCAGGTCGTCGGCGTTGGCGAAGTCGATCACGATACGGCCGCGCCCCTTGACACCCATCACGACGTTGACCCGGGTGTCGAGCCGCTCGACGAGCCGCTCCGCCACCGCGGATGCCCGGGCACTCGGTTCGCGGGTGACCCGCTGGCGGGGGGCCTTCGGCTCGCCCGCGTTGCCCAGGGCGACGATCTCCTCGACCGCCCGGACCGACAGGTTCTCGGCGACCCCCCGCTGGGCGAGCCGCTCCATGGCCAACGGATCGCCCAGGCCGAGAATGGCGCGGGCGTGCCCCGCGCTCAGGACGCCGGCGGCGACCCGGCGCTGCACCGGCGCGGGCAGCTGCAGTAGCCGGATCGTGTTGCTGATGTGCGGACGACTCCGCTTGATCCGGGTGGAGAGCTCCTCCTGGGTGCAGTCGAAGTCGGTGAGCAACTGCTGATAGGCCGCCGCCTCCTCCAGGGGGTTCAACTGAGCGCGATGCAGGTTCTCCAGCAGCGCGTCCCGCAACAGATCGTGCTCGGACGTCGGGCGCACGATGGCGGGAATGGTCGCCAGCCCCGCCTCCTGGGTGGCGCGCAGGCGCCGCTCCCCCATCACCAGCTCGTAGCCGTCGCCGTCCAGTGGACGCGCGACGATCGGCTGCAGCAGGCCCACCTCGCGGATCGACTCCACCAGCTCGGCCAGGGCGTCCGCGTCGAAGACCTGGCGTGGCTGCTTCGGGTTGGGCCGGATGCTCTCCACCGGGAGCTCGGCGTAGTAGGAACCCTCCGGGGGCTCGACCGCCAGCGGCTCGGAGCGCTGCGGCTCCAGATCCGGGTCGGTGCGGTGGATCAGGTCGCCGAGGCCCCGTCCGAGGCCGGCACGGGGTTTCGCGAGGGTCATCGTCGTCCTTTCGCGGCGACGCCGCGCCGAGCGAGCTCCTCGGCGGCGGCGAGATAGGCCTGGGCGCCCGCGGACGCCCGGTGGTAGGTGATCACGGTCTGTCCGTAGCTGGGAGCCTCGGACACCCGCACCGAGCGCGGGATCGCGGTGGTCAGCGTCTCGGTGGGGAAGTGGGTGCGCACCTCGTTCGCTACCTGGGCCGACAGCCGCGTGCGAGCGTCGAACATCGTCAGCATGATCGTCGACAGTTCCAGCCGGTCGTTCATCGTGCCCTTGACCAGATCGATGGTGCGCAGCAGCTGCGAGACGCCCTCGAGGGCGTAGTACTCACACTGGATCGGCACCAGCAGTTCCTGGGCGGCCACCAGCGCGTTCAGAGTGAGCAGGCCGAGCGATGGGGGACAGTCGATGAAGACGTAGTCGATCCGGTGGCGCGCGACCAGGCGGTCGATGGCGCGGAGCAGCCGGCTCTCCCGGCCGGCGACGTCGACCAGACCGATCTCGGCGCCCGCCAGATCGATGGTGGCCGGAAGCACCCACAGGCCTTCGGCCTCCGGGGAGGCCTGCACGTGGCGCTCGATCGGCTCTCCGTCGATCAGCACCTCGTAGGTGCCCGGGACGCCGGCCTGATGCTCGACCCCGAGGGCTGTCGACGCGTTGCCCTGGGGATCGAGATCGATGACCAGGACGCTGAGGCCGCCGGCCGCCAGACCGGCCGCCAGATTCACCGCCGTGGTGGTCTTGCCTACGCCGCCCTTCTGGTTGGCGATGACGATGACCCGCGTGGACGCCGGTGCCGGGAGGCGCGGCGTTTCACGTGGAACGGCGTCATCGGGGAGCTCGACCGGAGCCGGCGCGAACTCGTCGCTGTCGTAGGCGACGCGACGGGGCGCCACTGATTGAGTCATGAGTTCGTTCCCGCCGACGAACGGGTTGTTTCACGTGAAACGGTCACCATCGGGGTTACCTGACGCCTTTCGCCGGAGCATGTTTCGACGCCTGAGCTTATCGCCGCACACACCTCCGACTCGGGCTCTCCCCGGGCGCGCCACCAAATGGGCGCCTCGAGTCAGTGCGGTACCGGACCCAGCAGCTCGATACCGTACTCCTCGGCGATCCCCAGCACGGCCTCCATCGACGGCTCGCCAGACGCCGCCAGTGCCGCGGCCGCCCGCGAGAAGCCCTCCATGGCGCCGCCGGGGGCGTGCACGACGAACGCGACCGCCTCGTCGTCGCTCTCGTTGCGGATGGTGTGCGGCGTCCCGCCGGTCAACGGCATCACCTGGCCCGGACCCACCGGAATCCGATCGACCCCGCCGTCGGGGCGTCCGACGTAGAAGGCGAACTCGCCGGTCAGCACGTGATAGACCTCGCTCGGATCGTGACGGTGCATCACCGGGGGACCGCCACCGGGCGGCATCCGGACCAACCCGGCATAGATGTCGCCGTTGGTCTGTGCGCAGGTGGTCAGCACGACGATCTCGTCGGTGCCCAGGGCGAGTCGTTCGCCCGACTCCAAATCGACAGGTAACATGTCCATATGAAGAGAGTAGACAGGCAGCCTGTCTGATGTCAAGAGGTCTGCCCCTACGCGACGGCCGTGAGCCGTCGAACACCGTTGTCCTGCTCCGCGAGGCGTTCATCGCCCTCAACA
>CALMIQ010000386.1 GCA_937863965.1 uncultured Micropruina sp. | reverse complement strand
CGCCCACGGCGCCGGCGTAGAGGTTCCAGAGCAGTCGCTGCGACACGTTCATCGGGTGGGTTCCTCCGTTGGACCTTCCGTTTGGGGCGAGTCTAGGCGCTGCGGCCGCGTCGGGTCCCCACCCCTTGGTGGCTGGCCGCACCGGGACGCGACCGAAGAGAATTCGGCCGGGCGCGGGTCCGGGGGTCGCACGGGTTAGGTTGGTGGGGTGACCCGCAGCGACCCGGCGTCCGGCTCATCGGAACGGCCCAGCCACCTCGGACGACCCGGCTACTCCGAACGCCTCAGCGTCCCGGCCGCATACTGGTGGATCGCCCTGTTCTTCGGGTTGACCTTCGTCACCGCGGTGTCGTTCATGCTGGGCGAACTGATCCTCGTCGTGAGCACGGCGGCCACGGTCGGCGTGATCGCCTGGACATTGATCGCCTGGGGTTCGCTGCGGATCACCGTGGACGCCCGCGGCGTCCGGGTCGGCGGGAGCCTGCTGGAGTGGCCCTATGTCGGCGCCGTGGCGGTCGCCGACCGCGCCGTCCGGGCGCGGATCCTGGCGCGCGAGGACGTGTTCCTGGCGCTGCGGCCCTATGCCGACGGTACGGTCGTGATCGGCGTGGCCGACGACGCGGACCCTCATCTGTGCTGGCTGGTGTCGACCCGGGACGCCACCGCGCTGCTGCGTGCGATCGAGGACAACCGGCCCTCGGGCGCCGACGGGTCGGCGGAGCAGTCGCGGCTAGACTCCCGCGGGTGAGTCCACCCGAGAACGTCCAGGTGCTGCTGCAGCGGTTGGACGACGGAGTCCCGGTACCGCGCTACGCCCATCCCGGGGACGCCGGCGCCGACCTGGCCACCGCTCAGGACGTGACGATCGAGCCCGGCGAGCGGGTGCTGGTGAGCACCGGGATCGCCATAGCTCTGCCCGCCGGCTGGGTGGCCCTGGTGCATCCGCGCTCGGGGCTGGCCGCCCGTCATGGCCTGACCATCGTGAACGCCCCCGGCACGGTCGACGCCGGCTACCGCGGCGAGATCAAGGTGTGCCTGCTGAACACCGATGCCCGCACCAGCGTCCGGCTGCGCCGCGGTGACCTGATCGCCCAGCTCGTGCTGCAGCGGGTCGCGCAGGCGGCATTCGTGGAGGTGGCCGAGCTGCCGTCCAGCGATCGGGGTGCGGGTGGGCATGGGTCCACCGGAGGAATCAAGGGGTGGCTGGACGCCGCCGTGGGAATGAAGGAGCAGTCGTGATCTTTCGCCGCAAAGGCAAGGCCGAACCGGTCGATGAGCCCGTCGAGGAGGTCACCGAGGTCGACGCCGACACCGATCCGGACGCGGACCAGCTCGATGCCGGGCCGGACGCCGACCAGGACGACGACGGCGAGGACGACGACGGCGACGGCGAGCTTCCGGCCGAACTCTCCGACGACGAGGACGAGGACGACGAGGACGACGAGGAGCCGGACGACGTCGAGGACGTCGACTGGCGCGCCGACGGCCCGTTCGATCACGACGAGGTCGACCTGGCCGCCGACGAGGTGGAGCGGCTCGATCTGGGTGCGCTGATCCTGACCCCCTGGGAGGGCATGGGCCTGCAGCTGCACGTCAACGAGACCACCCAGCAGGTGGTCGCCGCCCTCGCCTTCTGGGAGCAGTCCGGGCTGGAGTTGGCGCTGCTGGCGGCCCCGACCAGCGGCGGCCTGGCCGACGAACTGCGCGAGGACCTCAGCGAGGAGGCGGTGGAGGCGGGCGGCAGCGCCAGCACCGCGGTGGGCCCGTTCGGGCCCGAGTTGCGCCGCGTCCTGCCCGCCGAGGGGCCGTCCGGCGAGCAGCTGTTCCAGGTAAGCCGGACCTGGTTCGCCGAGGGGCCTCGTTGGTTGCTGCGGGGCACGCTGCTCGGCGAGGCCGGCCTGACCGAGGACGAGGAGGGCGCGGCGGCGCCGTTCGTCGAGTTCTTCCGCAACGTCGTCGTCCGCCGGGGCTCCGGGCCGATGGTGCCCGGCGAGGTGATCGCGATGACGATGCCGACGGCACCGCAGGGCTGAGCCGTGTCCGGCAACCCGTTCGGCCGCGCGCTGCGCTGGCTGGGCCGCTCGACCGAGGAACTCGACTCCGAGCAGGCCGTCCGGGCCGCGCGCGAGTCGGGTGCGCAGACGATCGCCGACTGCGCCGACCGGCAGCGGGCGACCCTGCGCGGACGCATCGCGGTGCTCACCCTGCGGCCGCGCAGCGGCACGCCCTGGCTGGAGGCCGAGCTCAACGACGGGTCGGGCAGCATCACGCTGATCTGGATGGGCCGCCGCGAGATCCCCGGCCTGGTCGCCGGGCGGGAACTCGAGGTCACCGGCCGGGTGTCCTGGGTGGACGGCCGCCGCCGGATGTACAACCCGTACTACGAACTGCTCTGAACGCGGGGCCTCAGCCGCGGACGTCGACCAGTGCGGCGCGGCCGCGGGGGCTGAGGTAGTGCGCCAGATCGGCCTCGTAGTCGGGGTCGACCACGAACATCAACTCGTCGGACGCCTCGATCGCGCCGTCGCGTTCCGGGGCGCGGGCGGTGCCGTCCCGGATGATCGCCACCAGGACGGCGTCGCCCGGCAGCTCCAGCTCCGCCACCCGGA
>CALMIQ010000385.1 GCA_937863965.1 uncultured Micropruina sp. | reverse complement strand
GCCCGGGATGACGGTCCAACCGGTCAGGTCGTCCGGGTGCAGGCCGGGAGCTGGGGTGCAACCGGTCGACGTGCTCACTGGATCAGCAGCGCGATCGTGCCGATCACCACCTCGGGCTCGGGCGGGGCGTCCTCGGCGATCGGATTGACCGGCGCCAGGGTGGCCCGGAACCGTTCAGGATCCCAGCGGTCCTCGGCGTCCAGGCGCTGTACCAGGGCGGTGATGTCGAACATGTAGCTGAGCTCGTGTTCGGCGTCCGGTTCGTTCGCCTCGCGCAGCCCGAACAGCGGCAGTGTGCCGACGAGTTCCGGCTCGCCGCTGGTCGGCTGCAGGAACACGCCCCACTCGGCGCTGGGCAGGCGGTCGGCCCGAATGTGTTCCACCGACACCAGGAAGCGCTGGGCGGCGCGGGTGGTCGGCGCGTCGGTGGGGAAGGCGACGTCCGCCGAATCGCCCGTCAGATGCACCGGCTCCTCCGCGGCGCCCACCCGTTGCGGCGGACGGCGGTCGCGCGGCCGCTCCGGGCCGCGGGTCGGATCGTCCATGGGTCCTCCCGCACCGGCCGAGGCCGGGATCGAGGTGTCGGCGTAGCCGTAGCCGAGGTTGGCCAGGTTCAACACGCTGCCACAGGTGGGCTGGATGCGCGCGCCCGCGGCGTCCAGGAAATCGAAGCTGCGGTCGACGAAGTTGCCGCCGGTCGGGTCGAGGCCGATGCCGGTGGTGGTGCGCCAGACCTCCCACAGCCGGTCGAGGTTGGCGTGGTGCAGCCAGAAGATCGGGTCGCCGGCGGCCTGGTTGAAGTCGCTCATCTTGCCGGTGGGTCCGCCGACGAAGACATGCACCGAGCCGTGCGGGGTGATCTCCAGCGGGCCGGGGATCGCGTTCGGCGCACCGGCGTGGTTGAACCCGGTCTCGGTGCCGCCGAACGCCGGATCGAACCGGCTCGAATATGGCGTGGCGAAGAACCATCCGGCGGCGGTGGTCTGGGCCGGCTGCAGGCGGGCCAGGCGTGGGGTGGGTTCGCCACGGAACCGCACCGGCGCGTTGATGCCGAGGTCGCGGGCGGCGTCGAACAGCGGATTCGGGACGCCGTCCAGTGTCGGGCTGCGGAACGCCGGCGGCAGCACCCGGGTGTCGTCGCGGTCGTAGTCCCAGTAGGGCAGCGCCCAGGTGGCCTTGGTGTCGTCGTCCACCTCGTCCGACTCGACGATGATCGAACGGCAGATCGACTCGAAGGCGTGCAGGTACATGCGGTGCCAGGGCAGGAAGTACCAGCAGAAGTGCTGGCAGGTGTTGCGCAGACCGTCGTTCGGGTCGGGGAACATCCCGTGCACCTGGGTGTGGTGGCTCCAGCGCAGGTGCTGGGCGCCGGCGTTGCGCTTCAACTCCCGGACGGCGACGGCGTAGGCCGCGATGATCG
The DNA here is from genome assembly GCA_937863965.1 of uncultured Micropruina sp. Classification (GTDB taxonomy): domain Bacteria; phylum Actinomycetota; class Actinomycetes; order Propionibacteriales; family Propionibacteriaceae; genus Micropruina. The sequence continues at coordinate 375 of CALMIQ010000385.1, read as the reverse complement.
GATGCACCGGCGCGCCCTCGGGCTGCAACGTGTAGACGTCCTGCCGGACGAACGCCTCCGGCTCCGGATCGGGCTCCGGGATCGGCGGCTCGGCGGCCTTGGCGATCTCGTCCAGCCGGATGACGGTGCGCGGCCCGACGTCGTCGAACAGTTCGCCGGGCGGCACCTGCAGCTCGACCACCTTGAACCGGACGACGGCGCTGGCGGTCTCCTGGCCGTAGATGCCGTCGGGGCCGTGCAGCGGGAGCGCCGCGGCGTCCCAGAGCAGCAGGGCCTGCTGCACCTTCAGCACCGCGGGAGCGGCGGAGTTCTGGAACCGTGAGATGCGCTCCGGGCCGCCCGCTGCGATGGCCTCCAGCAGCGGATCTCCGGCGA
>CALMIQ010000384.1 GCA_937863965.1 uncultured Micropruina sp. | reverse complement strand
TTCCTGCCGCTGGTCTGCACGCTCAACGCGGCCCGGGTGCTCGGTTCGATCGCGGACGTGCTCAAAGTGGACTTCGACGAGCTCGGACGGCTCGCGCTGGCCGCCGAGCCGGGCTCGGGTGGCATCGTGCTCGTTCCCTACTTCGAAGGGGAGCGGACGCCCAACCTGCCCGACGCGACGGCGTCGCTCACCGGCCTGACGTTGGGCAACACGACCCGGGAGAACCTGGCCCGGGCCGCCATCGAGGGCATGCTCTGCGGCTTGGCCGCCGGCCTGGATGCGATCCAGGAGCTGGGTGTGGAGGCCCGCCGGGTGCTGCTCACCGGCGGCGCGGCTGCCAACCCGGCTGTCCAGGCGATCGCCGCGCAGGTCTTCGACGTGCCGGTGGTCGTCCCTCAGCCGGGGGAGTACGTCGCCGACGGCGCCGCGCGTCAAGCGGCGTGGGTGCTGACCGGCACTCGTCCGACCTGGCCGGTGGAGTTGCTCGCCGCCCCGGAGCCGGACCCCCGTCCGATCATCCGCGAGCAGTACCGGACGGCCGCCGCGTCCTATCTCTGACAACGTGGGGCAGGGGACCGTCCCGGTCCCACCTTGCCGGAGTGGGCATCAAGGCCGCTGGTTGAAGCGGACCTGCATCCTGGCACCGATGGCGTCGGTGTCATGGATGCGGTCGCGCTCGGCCTCGGCGCGCAGCTGTTCCTGGCTAGGGGCCGGACCGCGCAGGAAGCCGGTGAAGCGGGACCACAGCGATCGGTTCTCGGGCATGTGGACCTCCTTTGAACCAGTGTGGCACGACCGGCCCGCCGGCGTCAGGCGTCGGCGATCTCACAGAGGACCTGGCCGCTGGTGACCGGGTCGCCGGGGGCGGCCTGAAGGTTGGCGATCACGCCGGAGCGGTGGGCGGTGATGGGCTGCTCCATCTTCATCGCCTCCAGCACGATCACCAGGTCGCCCTCGCTGACCTGATCGCCTTCGACCACGGCGACCTTCACGATCGTGCCCTGCATCGGGGCGGCCAGTTCGTTGGTGGCAGGCGCCTTGGCTCGGGCGCCGCCCGAACTGCGCTTCACCGGACGCTTGGGGCCGGTGGCCCGGGCGGCGGGAGCGGCCAGCGAGGCCGGCACCCGCACCTCGATCCGGCGGCCGTCCACCTCGACCACGTAGCTGGTCTTCTCGTCGGCCTCGGTCTCGCCCAGGGCGCCCGTGTAGGCCGGGATGGGCGTGGCGAACTCGGTCTCGATCCAGCGGGTGTGGACGCCGAAAGCCCCGTCAGCGGCGACGAAGGCGGGTTCGTGCAGCACCGCGGTGTGGAAGGGCAGCACCGACGGCATGCCTTCCAGCACGGCCTCCGCCAGCGCACGACGGGATCGTTCGATCGCCTGGGAACGGCTCGCGCCGGTGACGATGATCTTGGCGACCAGGGAGTCGAAGGCGCCGGGAACGACCATGCCGGTGGTGTAGCCGGAGTCCACCCGGACGCCGGGGCCGGTGGGCGGCTGCCAGGCGGTCAGCGTGCCGGGGGCGGGCAGGAAGCTGCGGCCGGCGTCCTCGGCGTTGATCCGGAACTCGATGGAATGGCCGCGGATCTCCGGGTCGCCGTAGCCCAGGGCCTCGCCGTCGGCGATCCGGAACATCTCGCGCACCAGGTCGATGCCGGTCACCTCCTCGGAGACCGGATGCTCGACCTGTAGCCGGGTGTTGACCTCCAGGAAGGACAGCGTCCCGTCCAGCCCGACCAGGAACTCGCAGGTTCCCGCGCCGACATAACCGGCCTCTCGCAGAATCGCCTTGCTGGCCGCGTACAGCCGCTCGATCTGGTCCTCGCTGAGGAAGGGGGCCGGAGCCTCCTCGACCAGCTTCTGATGGCGCCGCTGCAGCGAGCAGTCCCGGGTGGAGATCACCACCACATTGCCATGGGAATCAGCCAGGCACTGGGTCTCGACGTGCCGGGGACGATCCAGGTAGCGCTCGACGAAGC
>CALMIQ010000383.1 GCA_937863965.1 uncultured Micropruina sp. | reverse complement strand
GACCGCTCCGGCTCGATGTGGGCCGGTGCCGGGGCCGCCGGGACGCGCTACGACCTGCTCAAGGAGTCGCTGGCGGTCGTCCGCGACGTGATGCGGCCGATCGACGGGGTCGGCGTGGTCACCTTCGACGACCTGACCACCGTCCTGGACGGGATCACCGAGATGGGTCCGGCGCCCACGGCGCCCGGCTCGGGGCGGGAGGTGCTGGAATCGGCCATCGCCTCGCCCGACCTGGTGCCGCGCGGGCTGACCGGCATCGGGCAGGGCATGATCGAGGGCGCCGTCGTCCTGGACGCCGAACGCACCGACCCCGCGACGATCTACCAGCAGTTCGCGCTGTGCGTGCTCACCGACGGCAACCAGAACCAGTCGCCGGGGGTGACCGATCCGCCGGTGCTGGCCGCGATCGCGCCGTACGCCGACCAGGTGTACGCGATCGGGCTGGGCCATCCGGGCGGGGTCAGCGACGCCGTCCTCACCTCGATCTCGCGCTACATGCTGATCACCGGGGACATGACCGCCGCCGAGCGCCGCTTCCGGCTGACCAAGTACTTCATCCAGATCCTGGCCGGCGTGACCCGCACCGCGATCGTGGTCGACCCGCAGGGCGACCTGGCGATCGGCAGCGAACACACCGTGGCGTTCACCCTCGGTGAGCTGGACCATCAGGTCGACGTGATCGTGCTGTCGCCGCTGGCCCCGCTGCTCGAGGTCATCCTGGTGGCGCCGGACGGCAGCGTCATCGACGGCTCCCTCGGCCTGCCCACCGTGGAATACCAGCAGAACCTCGACGACCTGTTCTACCGCCTGACGCTGCCGCTCGATCCCGGCATCGCCGCCGCCGGCGAATGGAAGGCGGTGCTGCGGCTTCCGAAGGAGGCCATCGAGAAGCTGCGCGGCCGCGAGGACCTGCGCGAGCGGCTGGCGCAGTTGCGGCAGACCGGCACCGTGCCGTACAGCCTGATCGTGCAGAGCTACTCCGATGTGAGCCTGGACGCCGAACTGGCGCCCTCGCTGGTGGTCGCCGGCGACAAGCTGGCGCTGCGGGCCGCTCTGACGATGTTCGGACGGCCGTTCACCGGCCGGGCGCGGGTGCTGGCCCGGGTCACCGACCCCTCCGGCGCCGAGACGGTGGTCGCTTTGCGCGCGGCCGGCGACGGGAGCTTCTCCGGGGCGTTCGCCACCGCGAAGCCCGGCGTGTACTCGGTGCGCTTCGTGGCCATCGGTGGGGACCGGCGGGCCACCCGCTTCCAGCGGGAGGAGCTGCGGACCGCTGCCGCTTACAAGGGCGAGATCCCGCGGTCGGACGGCAACCCCGAGGACGACAAACGTCCGGGCAAGGAAACTCCGGATCGGGAGAAGGAGCGCGAGGACAAGGAGAAGGAGCGCGAGGAACAGCGCCGGAAGGAGGCCGAAGCGATGGCGAAGCATGAGGAACGCGGCGAGCCGGTCGTCCGGGCCGGGGCGGTGACGCCGCGTGCCGGGGAGCCGGGGCTGGTCAGCCGGCCGGAGCCCGAGCCGGTCGAGGAGGCGTCCCACGACCACGAACACGAGGAGCATGAGCACGCACATCACGACCACGAGGCGATGTTCTTCACGCCGTGGCGGCTGGGCGCCGACGGAGCGGTGCACGAGGTGCCGCTGGACGAGATCGGGCGGGACACCAGCACGTTCGTCGACGGACGCGATCCCGGGGTCGGCACGGACGCCGTCCGGCCGGCACCGCACGATCACGACGGTGGTGGGCACGGACACTAGCCCGCCAGGCGCTCCTCAATGATCCGCTTCAGGATCGCGGCCTCGGCAGGGATCTCGGTCACCTGCCGGGGCAGATCCTCGATGCCCTCGAAGGCGGCCGGACGTGCCGGCTCGTGGCCCAGCGCCTCCACGATGGTGGCGGAGAACTTCACCGGCAGGGCGGTCTCGGTGACGATGATCGGGCCCCCGACGTCCGCCCGGAGGTCGAGGGCGACCTTGACGGCGTCCGCGGTGTGCGGGTCGATCACCACGCCGTCCGCGGCCTCGACCGCGCGGATGGTGGCCAGCCGGTCGGCGTGCGTGGAGGTGCCGGAGACGAACCCGTAGCGCTCCCGGATGCTCGCGAACTCGGGCGTCCCGGACAGGTCGAAGTACCCCTGATCGCGCAGCACCGGCCCGAACAGCTCGGCCACCCGGACGCCGTCGCGGCCCAGCAGGTCGAAGACGAAGCGCTCGAAGTTGCTGGCCTTGGAGATGTCCATCGACGGGCTGGAGGTCTCCTCGGCGCCCGCCCGCACCCGGTAGACGCCGGTGCGGAAGAACTCGTCCAGCACGTTGTTCTCGTTGGTGGCCAGGATCAGCGCGTCGACCGGCAGGCCCATCTCGCGGGCCACGTGGGCGGCGCAGATGTTGCCGAAGTTGCCGGTCGGCACGGCGAACGACACCGTCGGCACCGCCGCGCCGGCGGCCGCCAGGGCGGTGCGCACCCGGAGGTAGGCGACGACGTAGTAGATGACCTGGGCGACCACGCGCCCCCAGTTGATGGAGTTCACCGCGCCCAGGTTGTGCGCGGCCTTGAAGGCGGCGTCCCCCATCACGTCCTTGACCAGATCCTGGCAGTCGTCGAAGACCCCGTCGACGGCCAGGTTGACGATGTGCGGGTCATCCAGGCTGAACATCTGCGCCTGCTGGAACGGGCTCATCCGGCCCTGCGGCGACAGCATGAACACGGTGATGCCGCGGCGTCCGCGCATCGCGTACTCGGCGGCCGAACCGGTATCGCCCGACGTCGCGCCGAGAATCGTCAGGGTCTGGTCGCGCCGGCCCAGCTCGTACTCGAACAGCTGGCCGAGCAACTGCATCGCCATGTCCTTGAACGCCGCCGTCGGTCCCTCCGACAGCTTCGCCAGCCAGACGCCGTCCGAGAGCGGCACCACCGGTACGACCGGGTCGCCGAAGGTCTCAGCGGAGTAGGCGCGTTCGCAGATCGCCCGCAGGTCGGCGTCCGGGATGTCGTCGACGAACAGGCTGAGCACCTCGTACGCCACCGCCGGGTAGCCGTCGGACGCCAGCAGGCCCTGCCAGCGGTCCAGGGTCCCCGGGGTCAGCGTGGGGTAGTGCTCGGGCAGGTAGAGCCCCCCGTCGGGGGCCAGGCCGTCCAGCAGGATGTCGCAGAACGGCAGCCCGGCGGCCGCGCCGGCACCGCGGGTCGACACATAACGCACCCGCCGAGCCTATCGGGCCGCCGGTGGCTGTCCGGCTACACCAGGCGATCGCGGAACTCGGCCGAGTCCTGCCGATGATGGAGGAGGGCGATGACCTCGATCTCCAATGTCTCGTCACGGACCCGGTACCAGAGCTGGTAGGGAAAGACGTGCAGGTTCGCCCGGCGTGCTCCAGCGCGTAGTTCAGGTCCCGAGTACGGGAAATCAGCCAGGCGTCGTGCTGTGGCGAAGAACTCGGTGATGAACCGCTCGGTCTGGTCCGGCGCCTTGGCGTCGTAGTACTCCTGGGCGCGGTAGAAGTCACGCCGCGCGTTGGCCGCGAGGCGGATGGAGAAGGTCATGCGCTTCGGCGCGCCCGCACCTCGCGCTCGAAATCGCCGAGTGCCATGGAGCCGTCCGGGTCGGCGTCGGCCTCGTCGATACGCCGGTCGATGATTGCCGCTATCTCGGGCGCGACATAGCCGTCATCGAGCGAATCCTCGATCGCATCGCGCAACTCGCGGCGTGCGGACTCATCGAGCCCCATCACCTGTTCGAAGAGCGCTTGGTCGACCATGCGCTCACTTTACCCGTGACCCGGAGGACTTAGCGGCGGACCAGGCCCGCCTCATAGGCCAGCAGCACCAACCCGACGCGGTCGCGGCAGTGCAGCTTGGAGAGCAGGCGTCCGATGTGGGTCTTCACGGTGCCCTCGGCCATGTAGAGCCGGGCCGCGATCTCCGAATTGGTGGCGCCGGCCGCGATCTCGATCAGCACCTCGCGCTCGCGTTCGGTCAGGACGTCGAGCCGCCGGTCCGCGCCGGGGGAGGTGGGCAGGGTCGGCACCACCTGGTCGAGCAGCCGGCGGGTCGCGGACGGCGCCATCACCGCTTCACCGGCGGCGACGTTGCGGATCGCGTTGAGCAGGTCGGCCGGCCGGGCGTCCTTGAGCAGGAAGCCGGACGCCCCCGCCTTCAGGGCCGCGAACACGTACTCGTCGACGTCGAAGGTGGTCAGCACCAGCACCTTGGTGCCCAGCCCGGCCTGCGCGATCTGCCGGGTGGCCTCCACGCCGTCCATCACCGGCATCCGGATGTCCATCAGCACCACGTCCGCCGGCTGTGCGGTGAGCGCCCGCACCGCGGCGGCGCCGTCGGCGGCCTCGCCGACCACCGCGAGGTCGTCCTCGGCCTCGATGAGCATGCGGAAACCGCTGCGGACCAGCGCCTGGTCATCGGCCAGGAAGACCCTGATCGTCGGGCTCATCGATGCACTCCTTGTCGGTTGTGGACGGGTAGCACGGCGCGGACGACGAAGCCGCCGAGCGCCAGTGGATGCGCCTCCAGGCGTCCGTCCATCGAGGTCACCCGCTCGGCCATGCCGCGCAGACCGTGGCCGGGGACGGTGCTGACCTGGCCGGGACCCGACCCGTTGTCCACGATCTCCACCATGATCTCAGCCGCGCCGTAGGCGAGGGTGACAACGGCGGTCGCGGCCGGCCCGGCATGTTTGAGGAAGTTGGTCAGCGCCTCCTGGACCACCCGGTAGATGGTCAGTTCCAGCGCCGGCGACACCCGGGGCGGCTGCCCGTGGACGACCAGCGTGGCCCGGTCGGACGCCCGGTGCACCAGGTCGGGAATGTCGGCCAGGGACGGCGCCGGCTCCCAGTCCGCGCCCCGGCGTTCGGGTTCGCTGCGCAGCACGCCGACGATCCGGCGCATCTCGCTGAGCGCCTCGCGTCCGGTGTCGGCGATGGTGTCCAGCGCGGTGATCGCGGCGTCCGGACGCTTGGCGGCGAGCGCCCGGCCGCCCTCGGCCTGGACGATCATCACCGACAGCGAGTGCGCCACGATGTCGTGCAACTCCCGGGCGATCGTCGCCCGTGCCCGCGACTCGGCCAGCCGGGCCTGCTGCTCGCGTTCGGCAAGCAGCAGCTGGTAGCGCTCCTCGGCGGCGGCGATCCGGTCGGCGTGCGCGGCCGAGGATTCCCGCACCCGGCGTCCGATCGCGTACGGGGTGACGATCAGGCCCAGGCAGACGAAGGCGGACAGCACGAACAGCACGATCCCGCGCGCGTTCAGGCCGATCGCCTCGGTCGCCGTCGCCCAACGCAACGGGCCGATCACCGAGCCGAAGGCGCCGATCACCACCACCGACCGGGCCAGCGGGCCCGGCACCCAGCGCGCCACCGAGTAGGCGACGATCGGCAGCACCACCAGGGTCGCGGTGAAGGTGTTGACCACCACCACCTGCACCATGCCGGCCAGAGTGCAGCCGGCCAGCATCAACAGGGGCGAATGCCGGCGCACGACCAGCGGCAGCACCATCAGCGCCAGGGTCGCCAGCAGCAGCGGACGGGGGGTCGAGTTCCACGCCGAGTAGCTGGCGTAGGGCAGCACCGTGACCAGGAACATGGCGAGCGCGAGCATGCCGTCCAGCACCCAGTCGTGCCGGGTGGCACCGGGTGGGAAGACCAGGTCGCGCAGGTTCATCGCCCCAAGAGTAGGCGTCGGCGACGTCCGGTTGGGTGGGGAATCTAGCCTGGTCCCATGCGTACCCGGAGCGATCGGCTGGTGGCCGTGGCCACCCTCGGCGCTTTCGTGGTGGTCACCGGTGTGCTGGGCCTGGTCTCGCTCTACCTCGGCGCGGTCACCCAGGCACTGTCCGAGGTGCCGCGGTCCTCGCCGCTGCCGGACTATCCGGGCCGGCCCGAGCCGACGGCATCCGCCGACACACCGGCGCCGGTGCGCTACCTGGTGCTGGTCACCGACTCCGACGGTGACCTGGCCAGCGCCTACCTGGCCCAGCTCTCCGGACGGCGCGACGCCCTGCAGTTCGTCGGCCTGCCGGCGAACCTGCTGGTCTCGGACGTCCGCGGAGCCGAGGCGACCCTGGCGCACCGGTTCGCCGCCGGCGGCGCGGACGCCGTGCGTTCCGTCGAGATCCTGCTGGGGGTCCGGATCGACCACCTGGTCGAGGTGCATCTGGAGGGCTTCGCCCGGGTGATCGACGTCATCGGCGGGGTCGAGGTGCCGAACCGGGCCGAGATGTCGGCCGAGGGGTGGCACTTCCCCGCCGGCGAGCTGCGCCTGTCCAGCGCCGAGGCGGTGGTCTACCTCAGCGCGAACAAGCAGCCGATGACCCGGCTCGAGCGCACCGAGGCGGTCTTCGTCGAGATCGTCCGCGGCATCGTCAGCAGTGATGCCCTGACCAACCCGGCCAAGGTGGACGCCCTCGGCACGGTGCTGCGCACCTGCCTGACCGTGGACGCCGGATTGACTCCCGGCGAGGTCCGGCGGACGGCTCTGGACGTCCATCTGACCGCGGAGGCCATCGACGGCTTCCCGCTGCCGCTGGCCGGCCTCAGCGAACTCAACGGCGCGCCCGTGATCGTGGCCGACGCCGGACGGGTCGCCGAACTGACCAACGCGCTGGTGGCCGACGAGTTGGCCGGCTGGGCGAGCCGGCAGACCGACCCCTGGCGGCCGCTGGTGGCGTTGCCGCCGCGCTGAGCGTGCCCGCTCGCCTGCCCAGGCGTCCTCCTACACTTCCGGGATGAAGACTCTGCTCGGCCTCGCCGTCGCCGCCGTGCTGCTCGCGGGCCTGATCGGGCCGCGCCGCCGCCGGGCACGGGTGGCGGAGACCTGGGCGGCGGAGACGGACCGGCTGTGAACGAGCGCTCGTTCGACGTCCTTGTCGCGGGCATGGTGTTCGCCGATGTGGTGTTCACCGACCTGCCGACGCCGCCGGTACCGGGCACCGAGGTCTGGGCCGGGGGCATGGGCACCTCGCCCGGCGGCATCGCGAACCTGGCGGTCGCGTTGAGCAGGCTGGGGCTGCGGACCGGGCTGATCGCCGGCTTCGGCGACGACGGCTACGGCCAGTGGTGCCGCGAGGTGCTCGCCGAGCAGGAGGGTGTCGACACTTCGATGTCGCCCGGTTTCAAGGGCTGGCACACCCCCGTGACGGTGTCGATGGCGTACGCGGGCGACCGGGCCATGGTGACCCATGGGCACGAGGCGCCGGTGCCCTCGTCGCGGTTGCTGCTGCCGGGGGTCACCGCCCGGGCGGTGATCGCCGAACTGGACGGCGACCCGTGGTGGCAGGGACTCCGGGACGCCGGCGCCCTGGTCTTCGCCGACGTCGGCTGGGACGGCACGGGGGCCTGGGATCCGTGCATGTTGGACCGGCTCGACGGCTGCCACTGCTTCATGCCGAACGACGCCGAGGCGATGGCCTACACCCGCACCGCCACCCCGGAGGAGGCCCTGGAGGTGCTCGGCGACCGGGTGCCGCTGGCCGTGGTCACCCTGGGTGCACAGGGTGCGGTCGCTCTGGATTCCGGCAGCGGGACGTGGGCGCGGGTGCCGGCACTGCCGGTGCGGGCCCTCGACCCGACCGGCGCCGGCGACTGTTTCGGCGCCGCCCTGGTGGCCGGCACGCTGGCCGG
>CALMIQ010000382.1 GCA_937863965.1 uncultured Micropruina sp. | reverse complement strand
CCAGGTTCCACTCCAGGTAGCGCGCGGTCAGTTCGTCGGCCACCTCCGGCGCCAGCGTGGTGAAGGTCTCGGTCAGCGACCGCCCGATCCACTCCTTGCACTGCGCGAGCGTCGGCTCCCAGCCCAGCGCCTGCGACACCGTGCGCTGGAAGGTCGCCACGATGAGCGGGACGGTATCGGCCAGCGTGCCGTCGAGATCGAACAGAACGGTCTTGGGAGCCACGTAATTCACCGGTTCAGCCTAATCGGCCCCGGTGGGCGTCCCATGTTCACCGACGTCCCCGGACATTGCCCAGCGTTGGGTTCGTTGCATAGGTTCAAACCTGAGCAAGGACGCCGAACCTGAGAAACGCGGGACGGCGGCCCACCGCGACCCGGCCGCGCGAGACCGGCGCGGGTGGTCGTCCGGGCCACGGCGGACACACCCGCATCCGCCGGCAGGTGAGAGAGGAAGCGCATGACGGACTCCCCCGCGAAGCCGCGCGGGCGCCGGCCAGGCCGCGCCGATACTCGCGGCACCATCTGCCGCGCCGCGCTCACCCTGTTCTCGACGATCGGCTACGACAAGGTGTCGCTGCGGGCCATCGCCCGCGAGGCCGACGTCGACCCGGCACTGATCCACCACTACTTCTCCAGCAAGTCCGACCTGTTCGCGCAGACGGTGCTCGACCTGCCCCTGGACGCCGACCGCCTGGTCTCCGACGTGCTGGCCGGGCCGCGCAACAAGATCGGGCACGCCGCGGTGGCCGCCTTCCTCGCCGCCTATGACGGGCCCGACGGCGGACGCGAGCGATTCACCGCGATGCTGCGCTCGGCGGTCGCCGAGGACGTCGTCCAACGCCCGATGAGCGAGTTCATGTCCAAGGAGGTGTTCGGGGCGATCGCCGAGCGGCTCGGACACGCCAACTTCAAACTGCGGGGGCAGTTGGCGGTCAGCCTGGTGCTGGGGATGGCCCTCAGCCGCCACATTCTGCGGCTGCCGACGCTGACCGCCGCCTCCGACCAGCAGATCATCGAGGGATTGGGCGGCGCGATGCAGGAGATCCTGGTCGAGGACTGGTGAGCCGTGGTTCGGCGCCTCGGTAGGCTGGTCGCGGACTCAGGAGGACGATGAGCTGGCCAGCACCCACCGGTGAACCCATGGGCCCCGAGCGGGGCTCACCCGGCGCGCCGTCGTACCCGCCGGCCGGCCCGGCGGGTCCGCTCCAGCCGCCTCCGGGGGTCCCGACGGGGTCGACCGACCGGCGATCCTCGAACCCGACCGACTGGCCGGCCCCGGGTACACCGACCGACCGGACCGGTCCGGTGGTGT
>CALMIQ010000381.1 GCA_937863965.1 uncultured Micropruina sp. | reverse complement strand
TCACTCACCGAAGTCCGCCTTCCGGATCCGGGCATGGACGCCCTTGACCAGGTCGACCACCTGGGAGATGTCGAAGTCGGTGGCGGCGCTCAGGTAGGCGTAGGCGAGATGCCGCTCCATGCCGTAGCGGGCCTGCAGCAGGCCGAGCGCGGCCCGCACGCAGTTCGCGGCGGCGACGTCCAGGTCGGTGTCCAGGCCGGTCGGTATCAGGTACTCCCGGGTCTCGGCGACCGGCGCCAGGTCGGCGCCGAACCGCTCGACGGCCTCGGACGCCGGCACCACGTCGAACCGCACGGTCGCGCGCAGCGACGCCTCCAGTGCGGTCAGCGCCACCTCGCCGTCGCCCTGCGCGAAGTGCGGATCGCCCACATAGGCGCCCGCGCCGGGCACCTGCACGGGCAGGTACAGCGTGGCGCCCTCGGTCAGCAGGTTGATGTCCAGGTTGCCGCCGTGCGGCCCGGGCGGCACCGAGTGCGGCCGGACGCCGCCGGCGACCGCCACGCCGAGCGTGCCGAGGAACGGATTCAGCGGGAACCGGACGGCGCCCGGCCCGCCAGCGCGCAGCGGCAGCTCGCCGAAGGCGCCGTCAGCGGTCTCCACGACCGGGGTGAACACGCTCATCGTTCCCGGGCCCCCGGGCATCTCGCCGGGCAGCGCCCCGCGTCCGTGCCGGTTCGAGATCACCCCGTAGGGCACCCGCCGGTCGAGCCGCAGCACCGTGATCGCCAGCAGGTCGCCCACCTGGGCGCCACGCACCTCGATCGGACGGTTGACCAGGTGCGGTCCGTCGGTGGCCAGGCTGTGCGGGCGATCCGAGCGGGCCAGATCGATCGCCTCGGTGAGCACCTGGTCGGGCGCCACGCCGTGGCCGCCGAAGAAGGCCAGCGGGTCACGGCCCTGGTCCTCCAGCACGCCCTCGTGGGAGAGCGTGTCGATGGTCACCGTCTCGCCCGGCGCCACGCTCAGCACCGGGGCGTCCGCGGCGCACGGCAGCCGGCCCCACAGCAGGACGTCGGGATCGGCGGGCAGGTAGTGGTCGCCGGGCACCTCGCCCGTGCCGCGCTGCAGCACCGGGCCGGTGACGGCCCCCGTCGCGACGGTCATCCCAGCTCCGGCTCGGAGCGCAGCAGGTCGTCCAGCCCGGCGATCAGCTCGCCGACCTGGGCGAGGTGTTCGTCCATCGCGCGCCGGGCGGCGTCCGGGTCGTGGGCGGCGATCGCGGCGTAGAGCCGCTGGTGGCCCTCGATCGAGTTGCGGCGCCCCTCGCGCGCCCAGTGCGAGCGCAGCCGGACGTCGTGCACCAGCCCGTTCATCGCCTCGCAGACGCCGACCAGCAGCGGGTTGCCGGTCGCCACGGCCAGCCGGCGATGGAATTCCACGTCGAGCCGCAGGGACTCCTCGGCGGTCAGCCCGGCGTGGCTCTCCCGGAGGATGTCGTCGAGCCGGGCCAGGTCGAGGTCGGTGGCCCGCTGGGCGGCCAGCTCGGCGACCTGCGGCTCCACCAGCCGGCGCAGCTCGGCGACCCGGCCGAAGTCGTCCGGGCCGTCGTCGGCGAACGGGGTGAAGTCGAGCCGCAGCTGCGGCTCGGGTGGCGCGCACACCACGGTGCCGCGCCCGGGGCGGCGCTCGATCAGCCGCCGGTCCTCCAGCGCCCGCAGCGCCTCGCGCAGCGTGGCCCGGGACACCCCGAGCGCGCCGCACAGCGCCCGCTCGGGAGGCAGCTTGTCGCCCGGCTCCAGATCGTCGGTGATGTGCCGCTCGAGCCGGGCCGCGACGTCCCCGCTGATGGTGCGTGGTCGCTGCACGGTGAGTTCCATGACTGCCCCTTCCGCTTGGCGCGGCGCGCCGGCGTTGGTATGTTGGTCCGACCAATTGCCCCGATCCTACCGCACCGACCGTGTCGGACGCCGTCGAAACGGGCACGTAACACGGTCGCAACGGCGCGTCCTCATGAGACCGGGACGATGGTCCCGAACTGAAGGAGGTTCGCTGTGCCGACGTCCCGCGACGATCGCGTGAACGCCGCTCCGATCGACCCACCGCATCGCCTGTTGATGGGACCGGGGCCGATCAACGCCGACCCGCGCGTGCTGCGCGCCATGGCGGCGGGCCTGGTCGGCCAGTACGACCCGGTGATGACCGGCTACATGACCGAGACCCAGCAGCTGTACCGCGACGTCTTCCGGACCGCCAACGATGCCACGCTGCTGGTCGACGGCACCTCGCGGGCCGGCATCGAGGCGATCCTGGTGTCGCTGCTGGAGCCGGGGGAGCGGGTGTTGGTGCCGGTCGCCGGCAGGTTCGGGCAGCTGCTCGCCGAGATCGGCGCGCGCTGCGGGGCCGAGGTGCACACCATCGAGCGCGACTGGGGCACAGTCTTCACCCCCGAAGAGATCGAGGCGGCGCTGGACCGGGTCCGGCCGAAGGTGCTGGCGATCGTCCAGGGCGACACCTCGACCACCATGTGCCAGCCGCTGGCCGAGCTGGGCCGGCTGTGCCGCGACCGTGGCGTCCTGCTCTACTCCGACATCACCGCCTCGCTGGGCGGCAACCGGTTCGAGATGGACGCCTGGGGTCTGGACGCCGCGTCCGCCGGCCTGCAGAAGTGCCTGGGCGGGCCGTCCGGCAGTTCGCCGATCAGCCTGTCGGACGCCGCGGTCGACGTGATCCGGGGACGCCGGCACATCGAGGCCGGTATCCGCGAGGACGGCGACGAGGCCCTCGGCACCCGGATCGCCTCCAACTACTTCGACCTGGGCATGATCCTCGACTACTGGGGGCCGCGCCGGCTCAACCACCACACCGAGGCCACCTCGATGCTGTACGCCGCCCGCGAGTGCGCCCGGCTGCTGGTCGAGGAGGGCATGGACGCCGCGGTGGCCCGGCACGCGCGGCACGGCCGGGCGATGACCGAGGGCCTGAAGGCGCTGGGCCTGCGGCTGTTCGGCGACCAGCGGCACCGGATGAACAACGTGGTCGCCGTGTACATCCCGGACGGGGTGAACGGCGACGCCGTCCGGGCCGGACTGCTGGCCGACTTCGCGATCGAGATCGGGACGTCCTTCGGCCCGCTGCACGGCCTGGTGTGGCGGGTGGGGACGATGGGCTACAACGCCCGCACCGACACCGTGCTGACCACCCTGGCCGCGCTCGAACAGGTGCTCCGCGCCGCCGGCACCAACCCCACCGCGGGCGCCGGGGTGGCGGCCGCCAAGGAGGTGTACGCCCGGTGACGCCGCAGGGGACCGGTACCGCCGCCACCCGCGAGACCCTGCTGGCGGCCGGACGTCGCGCCTACGACCGCTGCGACGAGCTGGCCGCGCTGAGCGCCGTGAAGGGCAGCATCCACCGGTTCCACCTGACCTCGCAGCACGCCTGGGCGAACGCCCTGGTCGGACGCTGGATGGCGGCCGCCGGCCTGCAGACCCGGGTGGACGCCGCCGGCAACATGGTCGGCCGCATCGAGGGCAGCCGTCCGGGCCTGCCCGCGGTGATGCTCGGCTCGCACATCGACACCGTCCCGGACGCCGGACGCTACGACGGCCCGCTCGGCGTGGTGATCGCGATCGAGGTGGCCGCCCTGCTGCGCGAGGCGATGCCCTCGATGCCGTGCGCGCTGGAGGTGGTCGCCTTCAGCGACGAGGAGGGGGCACGGTTCGGCACGGCGCTGCTGGGCAGCAACCCGGTGGCCGGCAACTGGCACGACGAGTGGCTGACCCAGACCGACGCCCAGGGCACGTCGCTGCGCCAGGCGTTCCGCGACTTCGGGCTGGATCCCACCCGGGTGCGGCAGGCCGCCCGGCGTCCGGACGAGCTGGTCGCCTACCTGGAGGCGCACATCGAGCAGGGTCCGCTGCTGGAGGCCCAGGCCCGCCCGCTCGGCGTGGTCACCTCGATCGCCGGCGCCCGCCGCTTCGCGCTCACCGTCACGGGCGAGGCTCGGCACGCCGGCGGCACCCCCTACGACCGCCGCCGGGACGCCCTGGTGGGCGCCAGCTTCGCCGTGCTGGCCATCGAGTCGATCGCCCGGCGCCGCGACATCATCGGCACCGTCGGCGAGATCCAGGCCTACCCGGGCGCGGTGAACGTGGTGCCCGGCCGGGTCGAGTTCAGCCTCGACCTGCGGGCCGAGACCGACCAGCAGCGGGACGCCGGCTGGGCCGAGATCCTGGACACGATCACCACCGTCTGCCGGGAGCGGAACCTGGAGTTCCACTGGGTGGAGGAGCACCGGGCCCATGCCGTGGCCTGCGCCGGCTGGCTGAAGGACGCCATCGCCGCCGCGGTCGCCGACGCCGACACCGACGGCGGCGACGTCCCGATGCTGTACAGCCGGGCCGGCCACGACGCCATGGTGATGGCCGACATCACCGACATCGGGATGCTGTTCATCCGCTGTGAGGACGGCATCTCGCACGCGCCCGCCGAGGCCGTCACCGTCTGGGACGTCGCCCTCGCGGTCGAGGCCTTCGCCGCCGCCACCGCGTCCGTGATGATCTCGGATCGGGGCCCGCATGCGTAAGATCCTCCGCTCCCGGCAGACCCTGATCGGCTCGGCCCTGGTGCCCGCCGATGTCGAGGTGGACACCGACACCGGCCTGATCACCGCGGTCCGCACGGGCGAGGAGTTGCGGGCGGCGCTGGCCCGGGATTCGTCCTCGGACGCCGGGCACTCGGCCACGGGCACGCTGGTGATCAACGTGCCGGACGAGGTGATCCAGCTGCCGGCGAACGTCGACTGCCACGTCCACGTCAACGAGCCGGGCCGCACCGAGTGGGAGGGGTTCGCCAGCGCCACCGAGGCCGCGGCCTACGGCGGCATCGGCACCATCGTCGACATGCCGCTGAACTCCATCCCGCCCACCGTCGACCCCGACGCGCTGGCGGTGAAGCGGGCGGTGGCCGCCGGCAAGATCTTCGTCGACGTCGGGCTGTGGGGCGGCGCCGTGCCCGGCAACCTGGGCCGCCTGGAGGAGCTGTGGGAGCAGGGCGTGTTCGGCTTCAAGTGCTTCCTGGTCGACTCCGGGGTCCCCGAGTTCCCGCCGCTGGACGGCCCGGCCTTCGCCGCCGCAATGGCCGAGGTGGCCGGCTTCGACGGGCTGATGATCGTGCACGCCGAGGATCCGGGGGTGCTGGGCTCGATCCCGGCCTGGTCCAGCCGGCGCTACGCCGACTTCGTCGATTCCCGGCCGCCGGAGGCGGAGGTGCGCGCCGTCCAGACCGTGATCGAGCAGGTCCGCCGCCACGGCACCCGGGCGCACATCCTGCACGTCTCCAGCGCGCTGGCCCTGGAGCCGATCGCCGCCGCCCGGGCCGAGGGCCTGCCGCTGACCGCCGAGACCTGCCCCCACTACCTGATCTTCGACTCCGACACCGTCCCGGACGGCGCCGCCGAGTTCAAGTGCTGCCCGCCGATCCGCGACCCCGGCAACCAGCGGGAGCTGTGGCAGGGGCTGCTGGCCGGCGTCCTCGACTGCGTGGTGTCGGACCATTCGCCGTCCACGGTGGCGGAGAAGACCCGCGGCGGCGGCGACCTGGCGCAGGCCTGGGGTGGGGTGTCCAGCCTGCAGGTGACCTTCCCGTCGATGGTGGACGCCGCCGCCGAACGCGGCATCGGGCTGCCCCGGGTGAGCGCGTGGATGTCGGCCGGGCCGGCCCGGGTGGCGGGCCTGCGCGGCAAGGGTGCGATCGAGGTGGGCGCCGCCGCCGACCTGATCTGGTACGAACCCGGACGCCGGATCGTCATCGACGGCAGCCGGCTGGCGCACCGCAACAAGCTGACCGCCTACACCGGGCGGGTGCTGTCGGGCAGCGTCCGGCGGACGATGCTGGCCGGGAGGACGGTGTTCGACGGCTTCGACCTGGCCGAGCCGGCCGGACGACTGCTGAGCCGGGGCGGGTGACATGGTCCAGCGCGGGCGTCCGGCGCCCGAGTTCGTCGCGCAGTTGCGGCCGTCCGGCACCAGCCAGGAGGCCCTGCTCGCCGAGCTGCGCCGGGTGCTCGCCTCGGGGCGGGTGCGCCCGGGTGCCCAGTTGCCCCTGGACGGGATAGCCCAGGCGTTCGGCGTGAGCCGGACGCCGGTGCGCGAGGCGTTGAAGACGCTGCTCGGCGAGGGCCTGATCCGCCACGACCACCGCGGCGGCTACCTGGTCCACGCGCCCAGCCGGGACGAGTTCGTCGAGCTGTACACCATCCG
>CALMIQ010000380.1 GCA_937863965.1 uncultured Micropruina sp. | reverse complement strand
TCGGCCGGCGTGGACGGCCGCTCAGGGGGTCCGGCGCTGAGGAAAGCCGCCGTGACGGCGAGAATACACCCGGCCCGCCGAGATGGCGCCGGCCACCGGTCGGGCCTCGCCCTCGGACACGGTGGCCGCGCAGGCGGACGCCGGTCGACCGGACCGCCCGGGTCGAGCGCGGCATCCGCCCGCGTCGCCACACGTGGGGAGCCGAATCGGGCCGACGGCGGCTCCGGCTCAGCGACGTCCAGCGGCGGCCCGGGCTCGATGTCGCCGGACGGCCGCCCGGTTCGCGCAGCGGACGGAGCAGTATCGCTGACGTCCGTTTCGGGTGATGTCGACCACCACCGCCGAGCACGGGTCGTCGGGTGCCTCGCCCGCCGCGCATCGGCCGAGGCGGTGCATGCCGCGCGTGGTGAGATGCAGCGCGGTGCCGACGCCGATGACGGCGAACAGCACGTGGGGCAGCGAGCGTGCGTGGTCGTCGCGGTAGTGCAGGTGCCAGCCCTCGTCGTTGTGATCGGTCAGCCGCGGGTAGGCGGCGGCGGCCGCCATGTGTGCGTTCAGGATGCCTGCCCGGGCGTGGGGGTCCGGGGTGTCGACGACCCTCAGCCAGTCGTCGATGACCCGGCGGACGCGGCCGTGGTCGTCGGGCGCCTCGGGGAACTCCACGGTCATGCCGAACTCTCGGGTGCGGGCGACGATCCCCGCTCGGTCGGAGGGCCACTCGTTGGCCAGCGAGGCGGCCAGCAGGACGGCGTATTCCCCGTAAGGGTTGAGATGCATAAGGCCATTACATCAGAGTGGAGGCATGTCGAACTCAGCGAGCAATTCACGGCGGCTCGATGCCGCACCGACCGCCGCACACGAGCACGGCTGGCGCGTGGAGTCCCGGCATGCCACGTCGGCCGGGCAGGTGCTCTACGTCCGCTGCGACGCCTGCGGGACGCGACGGGTGGATTTCCAGGAGCGCGCGGACCTGCCGCCCACGGCGCTCAGTGTCGAACTGCGGCCTCGCTGCGATGTGATCAGGCGAACGCCGGCCCGATGGACGCCATCGACCGGGGCGGCTGAGGACGCGGTGCGTGCGGCGCGCAGCGGCGGCGGCGCGTCGGCGTAGGGGGCCGCTGACGCGCACGGATCCTCCCGGTCGATCGCTCGCCCGAGCGGCGGTGGGCCAACGGCAGCGGTTCAGGGCTGCAGGAAACCGACGGTGCCGAAGATCACGAAGAGGACCACGTAGCCGGCGCACACGCCAGCGGTGCCCAGCAGGCTGGTGCGGCGTCCGGCGCCCTCGACGGGATCGAGCCAGCGCCCCAGCAGGCGAGCGGCCAGCGGCATCAGCGCCCAGGTCAGCAGCGCGATGCTGATCGCCAAGTTGAGGAACGTCGCCAACCACGGCTGGGGTGCGATCGTGTTCAGCCAGGGACCGACGAAGCGCGCCAGCAGCATCACGGTGGGGTACAGCACCAGCAGGATCGCCAGCGCGGTCTTCCATTCGGGCGTGACGGCCGCCTGTCCGTCGGTGACGCGAAGGGTGGAGCCGAAGGTCGTCGCCTTGGTGACCTTGGCGTCCTCGCTGAGGTGCGCCTGGAACTGGGGCAGCATGCCGACCAGTTCGGGTGAGGCCAGCCAGGCGTCCAGCTGGGCCTCGGTCCGGAACCGGATGACCGACGCCCATGAGCTCAGGATGCCGCCGGGCGGGAAGACACTCGACCCCTCGTAGCCGGGTTGCGCCCGCTCCAGTCGGGCGAGTTGCTCGGCGGTCTCGACGAAGGCCGCCTCGCGTCCGGATGCCACCGCCTCCTTCACCACGACCACGCCGGGGGTTCGGGGTGAGCCGTCGACGATGAACTCGATGCCGGCGCGCTGGTATCCGGCCTCGGCCGGCAGGTCGCGGGTGCGATCCAGCCAGTCGTGCGCGCTCGGCTCCTCGCGGAAGGTCACGGCGATGGCCCATTCCAGCAGCGGCGAGGTGAGCACCGACGACTGCCACCCCAGGAACCCCGGGGTCGCGGCGGCGTCCGCTCCGACCCGGTCGACGAAGGCGGCGAAGTCGGACGCCTCCCCGGTGCGGTGGAAGCTCAAGAACACCGTCGTCCGCCGGTCGCTCATCGGGGTACCTGCCTTCGCTGCGCTGCAAAACCTGGTGCCTGGACGTCGGTGTCGCGTCCGGGGTGAGACTGGCGTGAGTGTGGCGGCGATAGGGCCGGCGACAAGGCGCTCGGAGTTCGCCTACCGCTACCGGGAGCTCGCCGCGACAGACGTACCTGCTGCGGCTTGGTCGCTCGACGGCCACGCGAGAGCCACGCGATCGATGATTCAGGCCGTGACGCCGATCGCGGCCGGGATGCCGTGTCCGAGCGCGAGGAGGCCCGGCAATCGCACCGCCAGCGCGACCACGAGTACCGGGCTGGTGCCGCGGAACCGCCCGGTGGTGTTCACGACGACCAGGCCCCGAGCGCCGCGTCCAGGGCGCCGACGATGCGTGCGAAGGTCGCGTCGAC
Organism: uncultured Micropruina sp.; assembly: GCA_937863965.1. GTDB lineage: Bacteria > Actinomycetota > Actinomycetes > Propionibacteriales > Propionibacteriaceae > Micropruina. The sequence goes on along the minus strand of CALMIQ010000380.1, from coordinate 10,060 downwards.
GTCCCGTGGTTGCTTGAAGCCGCCGCCGAGTTCCAGGGTGATGAAGCCGTGGAGCGTGCTCCGGATCAGCCGGATCGCGTCCGTCAGGTCGTCGCCCGCGAGCCCGTAGGCGCGCAGTGCGGAGGTGATGACCGCGAGCACGCCGGCCGCGGCCTCCTGTCCGTGGGCATCTCCGGGGTCCGGTGCGACCTGCAGCGCGGCATATCGTCCGGGGTGGTCGGCGGCCCAGCTGCGCAGAGCGGCGGCGAGCGCGGTGAGGGCGTCCCGGCCGGAGAGTCCCGCGCACGCCGTCGACAACGCCGCGGTGACCTCGCGGGCGGCCAGCCCGCCGATCGCGGCGTGCAGGTCGGCCAGGTCGGTGACGTGCCGGTAGACGCCCGGGGGCGCGATCCCCAGCGCGCGGCCGAGTTTCGTGATCGTCAGCGGCTCCAGGCCGATCTCGTCGGCCAGTCCGGCGGCGCGCTCGACCACGGCTCTGCGGGTCAGCCGCTCAGCCATGGTTCGCCTCCGGGGTCAGGAACGGCAGCATCGCGGCGAGGGCGGCGTCCGCCTGCTCGGCCATCGGGTAGTGCCCGGCGCCGGCGATCATCCGGTACCGCCCGCGCAGGGCGTCCGCGACCCAGCCCGCCTCCGCCTCCGGGTCGGGGAAATCCCGGTCCCGGTCGCCCATGATCACCAGCGTCGCCGCGGACACCTCGGACAGCGCGGCTTCCGCGGGCGCGTGTGAGGTGCGGGTCGTCGCCTGGAACGCGCGCCACCGGCCTGGACGCCGCAGCAGCGCGAGCGCGCGGCTCACGTGTTCGTCGTGATCGGCCGGACGCCGCTCGCCGAACAGCGAACCGTAGTAGCCCCGCCACACCGCGGCCCCCCAGGGCCGGGCGAGCAGCACCCGCAGCAGCAGGCGGCTCGCGGCCGAGCCGTGGTCGCGGACGAAGGGTCCGATCAACACCAACCGGCTGACCGCTGCCGGCCGCTCGGCGGCCGCCAGCACCGCGGCGGCGGCCCCCATTGAGTTCCCCACGACCGTCGCGGGTCCGCCGCCCAGGGCGTCGATCACCGCGAGCACATCGCTCGCCGCGGCCGGGTCGTCGTAGGCGTCGAAGTCGGCGGAGCTGTCGCCGTGGCCGCGCAGATCCATCATCGCCACCCGGTGGCCCGCGGCCACCAGCCCCGGCGCCAGGTGACGAAACGACGCGCGGGATTCGCCCATGCCGGGCACGCACACCACCAGCGGTCCGGCCCCCACGGTCTCCACGGCGATCCGGCCGCGTCCGCGATCGATCTCTTGAACACTCATGTTATGAAGCATAACTATAAGTTATGAACTGTAGCAAGAGTTGGTTCCGGTTCTGGGGGTCCCTGCCGGTACCACCCTCGGCAGGGACTTCCTCGCGTCGGCGTCCGCCGATTTACTGAACCCGGCCCGGTCGTCCTCGCGTGACCGCTGGCTACGTCATCAACGACGAACCGAAGGGAACAGCTGCATGGTCACCTACGACTTCACCGGCAAGGTCGCGTTCGTCACCGGCGGAAGCGCCGGCATGGGCGCCGCCACGGTGCGTGCGTTCGCGGAAGCCGGCGCGGCCGTCGCGATCGTCGACCTGAACGCGGATGCCGCCGAGCGGTTCGCGGCGGAACTCAACGCCGCCGGCCACCGGGCGATCGGCATCGGCTGTGACGTGTCGAACGAGCAGCAGGTCGCGGACGCCGTCGCCCGCACCGTCGAGGCGTTCGGCAGCCTCGACATGGCGTTCAACAATGCCGGCATCATGCGTCCGCCCGTGGACTCCGCCGACGAGACTGCAGAGGCGTTCGACGCCCTCGTCGCGGTCAACCTGCGCGGCGTGTGGGCGTCCATGAAGCATGAACTCGCCCAGATGCGGGCGCAGGGCTCGGGCGCGATCGTCAACTGCTCGTCCCTCGGCGGCCTCGTCGGCGGCAACGGACGCGCCACCTACCACGCGACCAAGCACGGCGTCCTCGGTCAGACCAAGAGCGTCGCCCTGCAGTACGGACCGCTCGGCATCCGGGTGAACGCGGTCTGCCCGGGCACGATCGCCACCCCGATGGTGGACCGGATGACCGCCGCCGGCGAGCTCGACCCGGACGGTGCGATCGCCGCCATCCCCATGGGGCGCCTCGGGCGTCCGGAGGAGATCGCGGCCGCGGTGCTGTGGCTGTGCAGCGACGGCGCCAGCTACGTGACCGGCGTCGCCCTGCCTGTGGACGCCGGCTACACCGCCCAGTAGTCCACCGGGGATCGCCCCTTGGCCCAGGCGAGTGCCCGCACTCAGCAGTTCACCAGGAGGACGGCGGCGATGGCTGAACGACTCGACGGCGGCGAGCCGCCGAGCCCCGTCCGGCTGCGGGTTCTCGAGACTGTCCACCGCGCGGGGCTGAGCAGGCGCCCGGCGGCTATCGCCCGCCGGCCGCGAGCCGGACGCCGGTATGCGCCGCGAGCCGTTCCAGCAACGCTTCCTGGAAGCGGGGATCGACGGCCGCGGGGTGTGGCCGACGCGGCGTCCGGTGGAACCAGTAGCCCCCGGTGCGGGGTTCGATCGCGGAGGGTTCTGCGGTGGCCAGCCAGGTCTGGGTGCGGTGGCCCTCGATCAGACTGTCGGGTGCGGATCGTCCGCCCATCCGGGTGGGCACCCACCCGGGATCGACCGCGTGCGCCATGGCGTCCGGGCGGAGCCGGGCCAGGGCCATGGCGAGCGCCGTGACATAGAGCTTGGAGTCGTCGTAGGGACGCCGGCGGACACCGGCGTCGGCGAGGTCGAGAGTGTCGAGGTCGGGTGAGCCCGATCGGTGCATGGAACTGCTCAGCACGATCGTCCGTTTCGGCGGAGTCAGCAGGGCCGTCAGCAGGTAGGGGGCGACGATGTTGACGGCGAAGACGGCCGGCCCGTCCAGGATGCCGGCGTTGTGGATCACCGCGTCGAGCCTGCCGAAGCCGTCGATCTGCTCGGCCAGCCGGGCCGTCTCGGTCCGGTCGGAGAGATCGGCGTAGACGAACTCTGTGACCTGGTCGGAGACCTTCTCGCCGGCCAGGCGTCCGGGGTTGCGGGCGTGCAGCACGACGTCGTGTCCGGCGTCCGCCAGTTCGTTCGCGGTGGACAGCCCGAGTCCGGTCGATGCGCCGGTGACGAGGACGACTGCCATGGCTCCTCCTGTGTCGTCAGTTTCGCACCTCAGCCTGCGCGTTCGATCGTCGCCGTGAATCTCTCGCTGCGGCCCTCGAGGATCGAGAGGTCGCCGTCGATCCGGCCGATTCTGGCGATGCCGGGGAAGTAGGACACGTCGGCGTAGTAGAGGACGACCACGCCTCCCGGTGCGTAGTAGCCGATGTCCCCGATCTCGGGGTCGTCGCCGGCGGGCATGCCCGCCATCGTGAGGGGTCGGGGTGGAGTCGCGATCACCTCTTGGCGTCCGTAGTCCTCGAACGTCAACGTCGCGGGCAGTTGGTCGAGCAACGCGCTGCCGGTGGGGTTGTCCCACAACGTCGCGGACAGTGATCGGTCGCCGATGGTGATGCGGATGGGAGTGTCGCTCATCGTTTCTCCTGGCTGGCCTGGCGTGCGGGTGGTGCTTCGGTTCGCGGAGGGTTCCACGGACGGATCCGCGCTGGGCGTCGGCGAGGGCGAGGCACGTCCCGTGGGTTGGGTGGCCGGCGTACACCCGACGACGGCCGCGAGGGCGAGCGCCAGACCGGCCGCCAGTCCGAGCCTCGGAACGGGTGTGCTGAGGGTGATCGCCGGCATGCCTTCACGCTACGTACCCGGCGTCACCGGAGGGAGTCCCTGTCGCTACCTCCATCGGTGGGCCACCGATCTCACCATCCGTGCCCGGTCCCACCTTGGGCGGCCAGTCTCGTGCAATTTCATGAGAGCCATCATGAGAGCCGTCACCGGAGCCGAGACTCGTCACCGATGGCGAGATCGAGGACCCATCTCGGACGCCCCCAGTGGCGCAGGATCTTGCCGCGGACCGGCAGCAGCGCCTGGGACACCCCGATCGGGGACCCGTTCGGACGCCGTCGGGCGCCGCTCGACCGGGTTCCGCAAGTGGCGGTGATGAGCAGGCTCCGGTCCTGCTACGGGCCGTCGCGCAGGCCGTGGGCGGGCGTGACGGCCGCGGAATCGACCTGCTCGCTGGCTGCCCAGGATGCGAGCAGCCGAAGGCGCTCCGCCGAGGCCGATCCTGGCTCGGCGGCGTAGATCGTGAAGGTGAGCCCGGGCTCCGCCGCCATCTCCAGGCCTTCGTAGGCGAGGGTGAGTGTGCCGACGACCGGATGGTTGAAGGTCTTGAACCCGGTGCCGTGGTGACGGACGTCGTGGGCACCCCAGCGGTGACGGAAGTCGACGCTGCGGGTGGACAGCTCTCCGATGAGGTCGTGGAGTTCCTTGTTGTGCGGATCGCGGGCCGCCTCGGTGCGCAGGATCGCCACCGTGATGTCGGCGAACTGGTCCCAGTCGGGATAGAACCGGTGGGCGCGCTCGTCCAGGAACGTGTGACGCGCGATGTTCGGCGGCTGACCCGGCATGTCGTAGAGATCCAGGTAGAACGCCCGCGCCAACGCGTTGACCGCGAGCAGGTCCATCCGCCCGTTGCGGACGAAGGCGGGCCCGGCGGTGACCGCGTCGAGCGTCCACTGCAGGCTCTGATGGGGCGCCCAGGACCTCGGATTGCGGCGTTTCGGCGGCCGCGCGACCGGGCTGGCGGCGTGCGCGAGGTCGAACAGGTGCGCCCGCTCCGCGTCGTCCAGCCGCAACGCGGTGGCCAGGCTGTCCAGCACCTCCGGGGACGCGCCACTGATCGCACCGCGCTCGATGCGGGTGTAGTACTCGACGCTCACTCCGGCCAGGGTGGCCACCTCGCTGCGGCGCAGGCCCTGCACCCGTCGATTCGTCCCCGTCGGCAGGCCGACCTGCTCCGGTGTCACCCGGGCACGTCGGGAGGTCAGGAAGTTGCGGACCTCCGCTCGGTCGACCATGTCCCGACAGTACGCCGAGGGTCGCCCCGCGAGGGAGCCCCTCCCGGTACCCCACTCGATCGCGAGCCGGGCCGGGTCGGCGAGGGGGGTCCTCAGAGGGACTCCCAGCATGCCGGGATCGCGGCGAGACTGGTGCGGACGCCCGCCCGCTTCGGCTCGCCCGGCGGCGTTCGTCGAGCCGAACGATCCGTCGCTCGCGGAGGTGAGCGGGCGGCGGGCCCCGATCGCCGAACAAGGGAGAATCAGATGGCCCTTCAGGACGGCGGCTACACCGTCGTTCCCGCGTCGGCGATCGCAGGAGCCGATTTGCATGCCTCCACGTCCCGCTGTTCTTCGCCCTGCTGTGGCGCAAAGGAGCGTGACGTGACCCCCCGTAGGGTTGACGCCTCCGCGGCAACCTGATGCCGAATCCCGCCGACGCGCCGGATCGGCCCCCGGCCGGCCTCGGCGCTTTCGACCTGAACCACCTCTCAAGGAGACACTTTGCTCACTGTCAACGCCTACGCGGCTCCGTCTGCCACTGCCGACCTGGAGCCGGTCACGATCACCCGACGCGACCTGCGGCCGACCGACGTACTGATCGAGATCGCCTACGCCGGCGTCTGCCACTCCGACATCCACACGGTGCGCGAGGACTGGGGTCCGATCCAGCACCCGCTGGTGGTCGGCCACGAGATCGTCGGTGTCGTGACCGAGGTCGGCGCGGAGGTCACCCGGCACGCCGTCGGCGACCGGGTGGGGGTCGGTTGCATGGTCGACTCCTGCCGTACCTGCGAACACTGCCTGGCCGGCGACGAGCAGTACTGCCTGAACGGCAATGTCGGCACCTACAACACCCGCGACGTCGACGGACGCATCACCCAGGGCGGCTACTCCACCCACATCGTGGTCGCCGAGGACTTCGCGCTGCGCATCCCCGACGGTCTCGACTTCGCCGCGGCGGCCCCGCTGCTCTGCGCGGGGATCACCACCTACTCGCCGCTGCGCCACTGGGGTGCCGGTCCGGGCAAGAAGGTCGCCATCGTCGGCCTGGGTGGGCTGGGTCACATGGGCGTGAAGCTCGCCCGCGCCATGGGTGCCGAGGTCACGGTCTTGTCGCGCACCCTGGCCAAGAAGGAGGACGCCCTACGCCTGGGCGCCGACCACTACGGCGTCACCGGCGACGGCGAGGCCTTCGAGGCGCTCGGGGGCAGCTTCGACCTGATCGTGAACACCGTGTCCGCCCCGGTCGATGTGTCCAGCTACCTGTCACTGCTGGCCCGCAACGGCACGCTGGTGAACGTCGGTGCGCCCGCGGAGCCGCTCCCGGTCGACGTGTTCACGCTGATGGCCAACCGGCGGTCGTTCGCGGCGTCCAACATCGGCGGCATCCCCGAGACCCAGGAGATGCTCGACTTCTGCGCCGAGCACGGCATCGACCCGGACGTCGAACTGATCGACATCGACTACGTCAACGAGGCGTGGCGGCGCGTCCTGGCCGCGGACGTCCGCTACCGGTTCGTGATCGACATCAAGAAGTCCCTGCACGACCGCCCAGCAGCAGAGCCGAAGGACTGAGCGGCGGCGTTAATCATCGACGATCCCGGAGGCATCGATGCATCCGGCCTCCGCGGCGCCGGGTCGTCGAGGACTGGGTGGAACGCGAGCGCCCGCCCCGCGGGCGTCCGGCTCATGGTGGAACCGGACGCTGCGCGTGGGCGGGCGGAAGATTCGGGGCTGAGCCGATGGCTCAGTCTTGGTCGGGGAGCCGCGTCTCGAGCGAGCGCGACCTGCCCGGTGAGGTCACTTGGACGCGTCGGCGTGCTGCTCGCGCAGCTTCTCGGCACGCTCCTCGCGACGCTGCTCGGCGCGCTCGGCGGCCCGGTGCAACAGCGAGTACCAGTCGGACGGGTACATCTGGGTTCACCTCCTTCGTTCTCGTGAACAGTTATTAGCCTAGATGACTAATATCTGATCTCCAAACGATCTGGGGGTCCCTGTCAGGGCCTGTCATCCGAACGGGCCCGGGCGTGAGGATGGAGGCGTCACCGGGTTCCGGCCTCGACTTCCCGCGAAAGGACGACAGCAGAAATGACCGCATGGCCCGCAACCGACATCGGCCGCATCGCCGCCACCGACGACCTGCACATCGCCCCCTTCCGCGCCGACGGGGTCACCTACGGCACGCCTACCTGGATCTGGTCGGTCGTCGTCGACGGACGCCTCTTCGTGCGCGCCTGGAACGGCACGCGATCGCGCTGGTACCGATCCGCCGTCAGTCAGGGCGCCGGCCAAATCACAGCCGCCGGTGACACCTTTGAGGTTGCCTTCGCTCCGGCTGACCCGGCCCTGCAGGGGCGTATCGACGCCGCCTACCGGGCGGAGTACGCCGGCAGCACCTACCTGCCGCCCATGGTCGCGGCCGGTCCCCAGGCGGCCACCATCGAGATCACCCCGCGCGACTGACGCCCAGGCCTCCGCGTCGTCGCGTGGGTCGCGGCACGCGCGACCGAAGGATCAGGCCTCGGGGATGTCGCGGTGGAACGCCTCCAGGGTCACCGCCGCCGGATCAGGCCCGCCGCGCTTGCCGGTGTCCAGGGCGTCGATCGCGGCGAGCTGGTCCGCGGACAGCTCGAAGCCGAACACGTCGAAGTTGGCGGCGATCCGCTTCGGGTCGACCGACTTCGGGATGGCGGAGCGGCCCTCCTGCAGGTGCCAGCGCAGCATGACCTGGGCGGGCGTCCGGCCATGCGCGTCGGCGATCTCGCCGATCACGGGGTCGTTGAACGTCGAGCCGCCCGCGCCGCCGCGGTAGCTGGTGATGCCGCCCATCGGCGACCAGGCCTGGGTCAGGACGCCGTGCGCGACGTTCGCGGCCTGCACGTCCGGCTGGCTGAAGTATGGATGCACCTCGACCTGGTTCACGGCCGGAACCAGGTCCGTCCGCTCCAGGAGGCGGTCCAGGACCTCGGGCATGAAGTTGCTCACCCCGATCGCCCGGACGCGTCCGTCGGCGAGCAGCTTCTCCAGTGCCCGGTAGGCGCCGATCGTCCGCTCGAAGGCGGTCGGCAGCGGCTGGTGCAGCAGCAACAGGTCGATCCGCTCGACGCCGAGCTTGCCGGCACTCTTGTCGAAGGCGTGCAGGGTCTCGTCGTAGCCGTAGTCGCTGATCCAGATCTTCGTCTCGACGAACACCTCGGCCGGGTCGACACCCGAACGACGGATGCCCTCGCCGACCTCTCGTTCGTTGAAGTAGGACGCGGCGGTGTCGATCAGCCGGTAGCCCACGCGCAACGCCTCGGCGACGGAGGCGGCGGTGGTCTCGGGCGGGGTCTGGAAGACGCCGAAGCCCAGCGCGGGCATCGCGACGCCGTTGTTCAGAGTCAGGTTCATGGTCACGCCCGCCACGGTAGATAGCTCGTCGCCGCTCAGGAAGTAACTGGCAGTACACCCTTGCGCCCGTCGGCCGACTCCATGGGAGTCGCACCGTTCGGCGCCGCCGCGCCGGCACCGGCCCGGTTCGGGGCGGTGAGCTTGCCGAGTAGTTGGAGCCGCTCGTCGCTCGGGCTGCCCGGCTCGGCCGTGAAGGCGAACATGAACCAGTCCGGGTTCTCAGGCAGCGCCATCGCCTGGTAGGACAGCTCGAGATCGCCCACCAGGGGATGGTGAATGCGCTTGACGCCGCCACGATGGTGACGGACGTCGTGCCTGGCCCAGCGGCTCCGGAACGCCTCGCTGTGGGCCGCCAGTTCGTCGATCAGCGCGGTCAGCTTCGCGTCCCGCGGGTGCTGCCCGCTGTAGCTGCGCAGGGTTGCCACCAGGTCGTCGGCGTTCTCCGCCCAGTCGGGAAAGAAGAGCGGCGAAGCGGGGCTGAGGAAGGTGAACCGGGCCATATTGCCCCGGTTGGCCGGATCGTCCAGCATCGGCGCGTACAACGCCCGGCCGAGCGCGTTGGCCGCGACGAAGTCCAGCCGGAAGTCGCGCACCCACATCGGTGCGCCGGTGACCGCGTCCAGGAATCGCTGCAACGTCGGCGTCCCGGCCTGCTCGGCGGGCTCGCGGCGTCGCCGCGGCGGACCGGCCAGGCGAGCGAGGTCGTGCAGGTGGTCGATCTCGGCGTCGTCCAGCCTCAGCGCGCGAGCGAGGGCGTTGAGCACCTCGACGGACACGCCGCGGAGGTTTCCGCGTTCCATCCGGGCGTAGTACTCGACGCTGACCCCGGTGAGCATGGCGACCTCCTCCCGGCGTAGGCCGGGGACGCGGCGGTGCCCGCCGCCGACGATGCCGGCACGGTCCGGAGTGATCCGAGCCCTGCGGCTGCGCAGGAACTCGGTCACCTCGGCGCGGCGCTCCATGCCGGCAACGGTAACGCCGATCGCTGTCGGCGTCCTGACGCACGTCCCCTTCGGCCCGGCGTGATTGCGTCGGAACGGACTCGATGGCGCGCAGGGCGTCAGCCGGACGTCCACGCCCAGCAGCCCGCCGACGGTGGCGCCGGTGTTCGGCGTCAGCCGCGGCGGCAGTTGGCCGAGGTGATCGTGGTGATCGAGCCGGAGCCCGTCGTGAGCTCACCTGCGACCAGCCGGAGCAGGGTGGTCCCTTCCGGTTCCGCTCGCGCCGATCAGACCGGTTCGACCCGGGTTGAACATGGCCGCAATGTCTTCGAGGGCGGTGTCGCCCGTTGGGCCACGCGAACGAGACGTTCGTCGGTGACGGCGGCGCGCGGTGGGAGGGGCATGTGGCTCCGGGGTCGTCAGCAGGAAGCGCTGACGAGAGAGCCACGAAAGCCGTCTACGAGGTCAGTGCGCGGGAATGTGCGACGGAACGCTCATGGATCAGCACGATTTGCTTCCTCAACTCGACCGATGTGGTGGGTCACCAGGCTGGCAGGTGGAACTGCTGCGAACCCGTGGTGAAGTCAGGCCCGGCGGTCCACCCGTCCCTTGGCTCGCCGCGGGACATCTGGGCGACGATCGACATTCTTCGCCTCGGCCGGACTACGTGGTTCCACGACATTTTCCCAGCGGGCAACGGCAACTAATCCGCCCGTTCGAAACCATCACGACAGCCGCATCTCCAGTCAGCCGT
>CALMIQ010000379.1 GCA_937863965.1 uncultured Micropruina sp. | reverse complement strand
CGAACACGATGGCCTCGGTGGCCGAGGCGATCGGCATGTCGCTGCCCGGCTCGGCCGCCCCGCCGGCCACCGATCGCCGCCGCGACGGTTTCGCCCGCCGCTCCGGGGAGGCCGTGGTCAACCTGCTGCGCCGCGGCATCACCGCCCGCGACATCATGACCAAGGAGGCGTTCGAGAACGCCATCGCCGTGGTGATGGCCTTCGGCGGCTCCACCAACGCGGTGCTGCACCTGCTCGCCATTGCGCATGAGGCCGACGTCGACCTGACCATCGACGACTTCCAGCGCATCGGCGCAAGGGTGCCGCACCTGGCCGACGTGAAGCCGTTCGGCGCCTATGTGATGACCGACATCGACCGGGTCGGCGGCGTCCCGGTGGTGATGAAGCTGCTGCTCGACTCCGGTCTGCTACACGGCGACTGCCTCACCGTCACCGGCGCGACGATGGCCGAGAACCTCGCCCACATCGCCCCGCCCGACCCGGACGGCAAGGTGATCCGGGCGATGCGGCGTCCGATCCACCACAGCGGCGGGATCACCATCCTGAAGGGCTCGCTGGCGCCCGAGGGCGCCGTGGTGAAGAGCGCCGGCTTCGACGAGTCGGTCTTCGAGGGCACCGCCCGGGTCTTCGACGGCGAACGCGTCGCCATGGACGCCGTCGCCGACGGCCGGCTCGGCAAGGGCGACGTGGTGGTGATCCGCTACGAGGGCCCCAAGGGCGGGCCGGGCATGCGCGAGATGCTCGCCGTCACCGGCGCGATCAAGGGCGCCGGGTTGGGCAAGGACGTCCTGCTGCTCACCGACGGCCGGTTCTCCGGCGGCACCACCGGGCTGTGCGTCGGCCATGTGGCTCCCGAGGCGGTCGACCTGGGCCCGATCGCCTACGTCACCGACGGCGACCCGATCCGGCTGGACGTCGCCAACTGCCGGCTCGACCTGCTCGTCGACGACGACGTCCTGGACGCCCGGCGCGCCGCCGGCGTCCGGGCACCCGACCCGAAGTACACCCGCGGCGTCCTGGCCCGCTATCGCAAGCTGGTCACCTCGGCCAGCCGGGGGGCGGTGCTGGACTGAAGGGCTTCGTCATCCAGGGCCCCTTCCGTCATCCCCCGGGATGACGGGGCCATCGGCACGGGGCGGGGACGGCGTTCGCCGGATGACGGGAAGGTCGGGCCTCAGCAGTCCCGCAACCGATGCAGGACGTCGTCCAGCATCTGCTCGGTGAGCTTGCCGGTGAAGGTGTTCTGCTGGCTGACGTGGTAGCTGCCGAACAGCCGGACGGCGCGTCCGTCGGCGTCCAGGACGGTCTCGGCGCCGTGCCCGAACCGCGGCTTGGGACGCGGCACGGCCCAGCCCTGCCGGCGTGCGGCGGCCAGGGTGGCGTCCCAGCCGATCGCCCCGAGTGCGAGGATTCCCCGTAGCCGGGGCCGGATCAGCCGTAGCTCTCGGTCGAGCCAGGGCGAACAGGTGGCCTTCTCCGCCGTGCTCGGCTCGTTGTCCGGGGGTGCGCAGCGGACGGTCGCGGTGATCCGGACGTCGCGCAGCACCAAGCCGTCGCCGGCATGCGTCGCCGTGGGCTGGCTGGCCAGGCCCGCCCGGTGCAGCGCCGCGTACAGCCAGTCGCCGGAACGGTCCCCGGTGAACATCCGCCCGGTCCGATTGGCTCCGTTCGCCGCGGGTGCCAGCCCCACGATCAGCAGTGTGGCGGCGTCATCGCCGAAACTCGGCACCGGACGCCCCCAGTACGGCTCGTCGGCGAAGGACGCCCGGCGTCCGACGGTGGCCACGCTCTCGCGCCAACTCACCAGCCGCGGACAGGCGCAGCACACCGAAGAGCGGGCCTGCAGCCCGGCGAGATCGGAATCGGCCGCCAGCCGGGCCACGTCGGTGGCGTCAAGCGCGACCGGTGTCGCGGCCGTCGCCGGATCACCCGGCCACCCGGTACCCGGCGGGACCGGCGAACCGAACGGGCGTCCGATCACCGGATGGAGGTCGGTGCGGGACGTTGCGGCAGCGGCCGGTTCCATCAACGCCCGCGGCCCGCCGAGCGTCGGAAGACCAGGTGGGCGCAGCCGATCACCGTGACCACGATGCCGATCGCGAGCAACAGCGGGATCCGCAGGGCTGGGTCGGCGGATTCGGACCAGCCCAGGGCGTACAGGCCACCAAAGAGGCTCGGTATCAGCGGCAGGAGAAGCAGCACGCCGACGGCGACACGGAGTCGATGCGTGCGCGGCTTCGACGTCGTTCGGGGGGCGAGTTCGCGCGGTATCGGCGCCAGCACCTCGACGTCCGCCGAGGCGAGATCGATACCTGCCGCGGCGGTTTCCGGGTCCTGCCCGATGAGCACCGGACGACGCGCGGGAACTGGCCCCATCGGCTGCTGATCGAAGAGGACCATCGCCAACTCCTATGTCCGATCCGGTTTGCCGCAGTGTAGCCCCGCGGGCCACCGCGGCTGACGTAGCCTGACCGGGTGCGGATCGCGACCTGGAATGTGAACTCGGCCAAGCAGCGGGTACCGCGGCTGCTGCCCTGGCTGGACGAGCGGCGTCCCGACGTGGTCTGCCTGCAGGAGACCAAGCTCACCGACGACGCCTTCGCCGAGCTGTTCGCCGAACCGCTGGCGCAACGCGGCTACGAGTTCGCCAGCCACGGCCAGGGCCAGTGGAACGGGGTCGCGCTGCTCTCCCGGGTCGGCCTGGACGACGTCGAGCGCGGATTCCCGGGCATGCCCGGCTTCCCCGGGCCGGAGGCGCGGGCGATCAGCGCCAGCTGCGGCGACCTGCGGGTGCACAGCCTGTACGTGCCGAACGGACGGGAGCCCGACTCCGACCACTACCGCTACAAGCTGGACTGGCTGGCCGCGCTGCGCGCCACCGTCGCGACGGGACCGCAGAGCGTCGCGCTGTGCGGCGACATGAACATCGCGCCCGCCGACGCCGACGTCTTCGACCCGGACGCCTACATCGGCCAGACCCACGTCACCGCGCCCGAGCGTTCGGCGCTGCAGGACCTGGTCGACCTCGGCCTGCACGATGTGGTCCGCGACCGCTGGCCGACCCAGCGGGTGTTCAGCTACTGGGACTACCGGGCCGGCATGTTCCACCAGGACCTGGGCATGCGGATCGACCTGATCCTCACCGACACGGCGACCGCGTCGCGGCTGGCCGCGGCCTGGATCGACCGGCAGGCACGCAAGGGCACCGGCCCCAGCGACCATGCCCCGGTGGTCGTCGACCTCGACGAGGCCCCGGACGGCGACATCGGCCCGGTCGTGCCGCCACCCTCGGCGCCCCGGACGCCGCGCCGCGGCACCCGCAAGCTGCCCCAGTCCCGCTGAGCGGCCCCCGTCATCCCGGCGAGCGCCCCGGCCTCTTCCGTCATCCCGGCGAATGCCGGGATCTCCCCGGCACCCCGGTTGGACACCCGACCGCCGGAGCTCCCGGGTCGAGCCCGGGATGACAGAACACGGGGATGACGTGACGACAGCTCAGAGCGGCTCGAACCGGGCCTGGAAGAACCGCAGGTACTTGGGTTCGTAGACCATCCGCAGCCCGCGGGCCGACTCCCGGGCGTCCCAGCACGCCTTCACCGACTCGGCGACGACGTCCAGGTGCGCCTGGGTGTAGACCCGGCGCGGAATCGTCAGCCGGGTCAACTCCAGCCGGGGCTTGTGGTTCTCGCCGGTGACGGCGTCCCGGCCGGCCGAGACGATCCCGCGCTCCATGGACCGGACGCCCGAATCCAGGTACAGCTCGGCGGCCAGCGTCTGCGCCGGGAACTGCTCCTGGTCCAGCTGCGGATAGAACGCGCGGGCGTCCAGGAAGATCGCGTGCCCGCCGACCGGTCGCACGAACGGGACGCCCCATTGTTCGAGCAGCTCACCCAGGTAGCGCACCTGGCCGACCCGCGACTTCATGTGGTCGAGGTCCACCGACTCGGTGATCCCGATGGCCATCGCCTCCATGTCGCGTCCGGCCATGCCGCCGTAGGTGTGCAGGCCCTCGTAGACCACCACCAGGTTGCGGCACTCCTCGAACAGCTCGTCGTCGTCGGTGGCCAGCCAGCCGCCGATGTTGGTCAGCGGGTCCTTCTTGCCCGACATCGTGCAGCCGTCGGAGTACGAGCAGAACTCCAGCAGGATCTCGGCCAGCGACGCCTCGCCGTAGCCCTCCTCGCGCTCCCGGATGAACAGCGCGTTCTCCACCGCCCGGGTGGCGTCCAGGTAGATCGCGATCCGGTGCCGCCGGGTCAGCTCCCGGACCGCCCGCAGATTGGCCATCGAGATCGGCTGGCCGCCGGCCATGTTCACCGTCGCGGCGACACACACGTAGGGGATGCGTTCGGCACCGACGTCGTCGATCAGCCGCTGCAGCTTGGCCAGGTCGACGTTGCCCTTGAACGGGTGCAGCGAGGAGGTGTCGTGCGCCTCGTCGACGATCACGTCGTGGAAGGTGGCGCCTGCCTTCTCCTGATGGAACCGGGTCGTGGTGAAGTACATGTTGCCCGGCACGTGGTCGCCGGGCCGGATCGCCGCCTGGGAGAGCAGGTTCTCCGCGCCGCGGCCCTGATGGGTGGGAACGATGTGGCGATAGCCGTAATACCGCCGGATGGTCTCCTCCAGATGGGAGAAGTTCACCGACCCGGCGTAGGCCTCGTCGCCGAGCATCATGCCCGACCACTGCCGGTCGCTCATCGCGTTCGTGCCCGAATCGGTCAGCAGGTCGATGTAGACCTGGGTCGAGCCGAGCAGGAAGGTGTTGTAGCCGGCGTCGGCGATGGCCGCTTCACGCTCGGCTCGGGTGGTCGTCCGCAGCGGCTCGACCACCTTGATCTTGTAGGGTTCGGCCCAGCTTCGACGGTCGTGTTGCTGGCCCATGGTGTGCAGGGATCGCGGCACTTGTCCTCCTCGACGATGCCGCCCTCGTGGGGCTGCTCGCAGGCTAACACCGGTGAAGGATCCGGTTTCCGGGGCTGTGCCAGAATCGAGGGGCGACCGTTGCCGCCGATCGGAGTAGTTCATGCTGGTGTGCGAGGCCTGTGGCCTGCGGCTGTTCGAGCATGCACTGCGTTGCCCGCACTGCGGGCATGCGGTCTCCGGCGCCGACGCCGAGCCGGACGACCAACCCGCCTCGGCCAGCACGCCACCGGTCCGGTTCTCGGGTCGGGGGCCCGGCGCGGACGTCGCTCTCGCAAACCCCGCGGCAGACCAGCCCGACGACGGCTCGGATTGGGATCCGGACGAGACCAGCCGCTTCCTGCCCGCGTATGGCCTCCGCCGCAGCACCCGCAACACCGTCGCGCTGGCGGGCCTGGCCGTGGCACTGGTGGCGGCGGTGGCCAGCCTCGCCTGGCTGGTCGGCCAGACCATGGGCATCCGCGCGCCGATCGCCACCTCGGCACCCACCAGGTCCACCCCGGCCGCGCCCAGCAGCACGCCGCCCCGCAACGCGACGGTGTGCACCCATGAGGTGGCCCGCAGCACCAACACCACCTGCGCCGTCGCGACCCGGGTGCTCGCCGCGGTCCGCACGCTGGGCACCGATCTGCCGGATACGTTCCGGGTGACCATCGTCGACCCGCAGAGCAGGAAGAACGCCACCTACATCTGTGCGGTCAAGTCCTGGATCGAATGCACCGGCGACCGGGACGCCCGGATCTACGTGCGGCGCCTGGTCTGAGGCCGTGCTGGACTCAGCCGGGTTCCGGCGCCAGCCGGGCGGCGATCAGGGTCGCGGCCCGCAGCTTCGCCCACCGGGTGTGCACCGTCAGCGTCGACAGTGTCGCCGGCGGGTAGCGGTAGGCGATGGTGGCGCGCGCCGCGGCGTCCGACGAGGCGTCGGCCAGGCTGTGGACCAGCGCCGGAATTCCCGGTGCGTGCCCGACGACCACTACGCCGGCGTAGCCGTCGGGCACGGTCAGGATCTGTTCCAGGATGCCCGGGCCCCCCGCGTTGTAGATGTCGTCGCGGGACCAGATCGGCACCCCGAGTCCGAGCGCCTCGGCCGTCTGCATCGTCCGGGTGGCCGACGACGCCAGGATCAGGCTGACCCCGGCGCCGCGCAGGTGCGCACCCACCCCGCGCGCCTGCTGGACGCCGCGGGCGCTCAGCGGGCGGGCGTGATCGCCGCCGGGGCCGGGCACCTGCCAGGAGGCCTCGGCGTGGCGGAGCAGGTGCAGGGTCCTCACTCGGCCCGGGTGAATTCGTTCTCGAAGTCGGTGCCCTCGGCCCGGCGCCAGCTCTCGTAGATCTCCTTCTCGGCCTCGGTGCGGCCGACCCAGACCGCGCCCTCGACCGACTTGCCCGGCTCGAGGTCCTTGTAGACGGCGAAGAAGTGCTCGATCTCGAGCAGCGTGAGCTGCGGCAGATCCTTGAGTTCGGTCAGGTAGTCCTGCCGCTGGTCGGCGACCGGAATGCAGAGCACCTTGTCGTCGCCGCCCATCTCGTCGGTCATCCGGAACATGCCGATCGCCCGGCACTCGATCAGGGCACCGGGGAAGGTCGCCTCCGGCACCAGCACCATCGCGTCCAGGGGATCGCCGTCCTGGCCGAGGGTGCCCTCGATGAAGCCGTAGTCGTTGGGGTACTGGGTGGAGGTGAACAAGGTCCGGTCGAGGCGGATCCGATGGGTGTGATGGTCCATCTCGTACTTGTTCTTCGTGCCCTTGGGAATCTCGATGGTTACATCGAAGTGCAGACTCGGCTGGATCTTCGGGCGCGTGTAGTCGACCACTACGGTCCCCTTTCGAAGGCTGTCATGATGGCGTGGATGTCACGTTCGACACTATCGTCCACCACGCCGTCAGCAACATGCCGAAACGAGTAGCCGGGACAGCCGCACAGATGAGCCGGATGGCCGTGCTGGTGCTGCTTGCCGTCGTCGTGGTCGCCGCCGGGGTGCTGCTGGCTGTGCCGCAGTGGCGCTCGGCGGTGCTGCCGTCCGCCACGGTGACCCAGACAGCTGGCCCGCCGCCGGGCTATCGCGCGCCCGCGACCGCCGGTCCGCCGGCACTGCCGCTGGGGGAGCTGGACGTCGCCCCGGCACCGGCGGCGAAGGCGCTCACCGGCCGCATGAAGAAGCTGGCGAAGGCGGCCGCGGCGACGCCGTCGGCGGTGGTCATCGACGCGCAGACCGGCCGGGTGCTGATCGACCGGGGCGATCGGCCCTACATCCCGGCGTCCACGATGAAGCTGCTCAGCTCGCTGGCGGTCGTGGAGGCACTGGGCAACGACCGCACCTTCGCGACCACGGTGGTCGCCCCGCGCGAGGGCGTGCTGATCCTGCGCGGCGGGGGCGACCCGCTGCTGACCGACGCCCGCTCGACGGGACGCGCGTCGCTGCAGCAGCTGGCGTCCGCGACCGTCGCCGAGCTGAAGCGCGCCGGCGTCACGAAGGTCGCCCTGGGCTACGACGCAAGCCTGTTCACCGGCGCCGCCTGGCACGAGCACTGGACCGACAACTACCGCTACTCGGTGGCCCGGATCAGTGCGCTGATGGTGGACGGCGGGCGCACCCGCACCGGCAAGGCCGACGAGAATCCGGCCGCCACCGCCGCGGCGAAGTTCGCCGCCCGGCTGGCCAAGGCCGGTATCACGGTCACCGCCACGAAGCAGATGAAGGCCTCCGCGGACGCCCGCGAGCTGGCGGCGGTCGCCTCGCCCCGCGTCGAGCAGCTGATCGAGCACGTCCTGCGCTACAGCGACAACACCGCCATCGAGACGCTGTCCCGGCAGGCCGCCCTGGCCGGCGGGCGGGGCGACTTCGCCGGCGCGACCGGCGCCGTCCGGACGACGCTGAAGCGGCTCGGTCTGTGGGCGTCCGGCATGGTGATCGACGACACCAGCGGCCTGAGCCGCGACAACCGGGTCACCCCGGGCGTGCTGGCCAAGGCGATGCGGCTGATGCTGACCGAGGACCGGTTCCGCTCGCTGATCGCCGGGCTGCCCGTCGGGGGCGTGTCCGGAACGCTGGCCGACCGGTTCGACGATGCCGGCGAGCGGGCCGGACGCGGCGTCGTCCGGGCCAAGACCGGCAGCCTGCGCGACGTCACCACCCTGGCCGGCTACCTGATCACCGCCGACGGGTCGCCGCTGGTCTTCGCGCTGATGGCCAACCAGGTGGTGCGACCGTTCGCCACCCGCGACTGGATGGACGCCACCACCGCCAACTGGGCCGCCTGCGGCTGCTGAGCCCCGCGGCACGGCTCCTAGACTGCGCTCATGACCGCGGTTCCCTGCGTCGACTGGCGGCTCGCCGCCGCGACCGGACGGTTGCTGGTCCCGGCCGGCCCCGAGGTGAGCCGGGCGGAGGCGGCCGCGATGGTCGCCGATCTGCGGGCCTGCGCCGACCGCGCCACACAGGCCGTGGCGGCGGCGAGCGGACTGAACGTCCCGGCCGCCGCCGAGGTGGTGGTGGTCGACCGGGACCGCTGGGTCGGGGCGGCCGCGTCGATGTCCGAGGCGATGCTCGTCGCCGTCGGCCAGCGGCCGGCGACGACCCTGGGCGAGCGGGTCGGCGCCCGGCTGGCCGGTGCCCAGCTGGGGGCGGCGCTGGCCTTCGTCGCCACCCGCATCCTCGGCCAGTTCGACCCCTATTCGCCGGTGCGCCGGCTGCTGCTGGTCGCGCCGAACATCGCCGCCGCCGAGCGGACGATGGCCGTCGAGCCGCACGGCTTCCGGCAGTGGGTCTGCCTGCATGAACAGACCCACCGCTTCCAGTTCGGTGCCGCGCCCTGGCTGCCGGGACATCTGCTGGCGCTGATGGGCGGGGTCTTCGACGACGCCCGCCGCGCGGCCGCGATCGACGAGGTCACGGCGGTGATGTCGCTGCTGGAGGGCCATGCCGACGTCATCATGGACGCCGCCGGCGAGGGCCTGGTGCCGCAGGTCGCCCGGCTCCGGGCCGCGATCGAGGCCCGCCGGGACGCGTCCGGGTTCATCCAGCTGATCTCCCGGTTGCTCGGCCTGCGGGCCAAGCGCGAGCAGTACCGGCACGGCGCGATCTTCTGCCGGGCGGTGATCGCCCGGGCCGGCGTCGCCGGCCTCAACCTGGCCTTCCGATCGCCCGAACTGCTGCCCGGCCCCGCCGAGCTGCACCGGCCGGAGGACTGGCTGCGGCGGGTGCCCGAACGGGTCGGCTGATGGGGCTGCGGGCGCTCGGGCCGGCCACCCTGGCCGTCGTCGGCGCCATCGAACGGGGTCACGCCGGCGAGGACGTCCTGGTCGCCTGCTCCGGCGGCGCGGACTCGCTGGCGCTGGCCCACGGGGTCCGGCTGGTGGCGGCCCGGCGCGGTTTCGCGGCCCGCGCGCTGGTGGTGGACCACGGGTTGCAGGAGGACGCCGCCGCGCAGGCCGCCCTGGCGGTCGCCCGGCTGCGGGCCGCGGGAATGGACGCCGACCGGGTCGCCGTCCGGGTGCGTCCGGACGGCTCCGGGCTGGAGGCGGCGGCCCGCGAGGCCCGGTACCGGGCGTTGGCGGAGGACCGGCATCCGGGCGAGCTGTGCTACCTGGGGCACACCCTCGACGACCAGGCCGAGACCGTGCTGCTGGGGCTGGCCCGCGGCTCCGGGACGCGGTCGCTGGCGGGGATGCCGGCCCGCCGGGACGGCTTCCTGCGTCCGCTGCTCGGGCTGACCCGGGCCACCACCCGGCAGTCCTGCCGCGAACTCGGCCTGGACTGGTGGGACGACCCGCACAACACCGCCGGCCGGTTCACCCGGACCCGGGTGCGGCACGCCGTGCTGCCGGTGCTGGAGGCCGAGCTCGGCCCCGGCATCGCCGCGGCGCTGGCCCGGACGTCCGCGCTGGCCCGGGAGGACGCCGACGCCCTCGACCAGCTCGCCGCCGCCGTGGACGCCCCGGACGAGCTGCCCTGCGCCACCCTGGCCGGGCTGCCGGCGGCGATCCGGCAGCGCGTGCTGCGGCGCTGGCTGCTCGCCCGCGGCGCCGGCGAGCTGACCCGCGGCCACACGCTGGCGGTGGCCGCCCTGGTCACCGACTGGCACGGCCAGAAGTGGGTGGAGGTACCCGGGCTGCGCGTGGTCCGCAACGGCGGCGTGCTGGTCGCGCGTGGCGGCCAGGGATGAGAGCCGGGTGAACGTGTCGCTCAGGTTTCGCTAAGGTGCCGCTTGTGGACGCCAGCGACCTCCAGTCCGACCTGACCGACGTGCTGTACACGGCCGACCAGATCCAGGCGCGGATCGGTGAGATCGCGGACGAGATCGAGGTCGACTACGCCGGACGGGACCTGCTGCTGGTCGGCGTCCTGAACGGCGCGTTGATGGTGATGGCCGACCTCTCCCGTGCCCTGACCCGGCACTGCGAGATGGACTGGATGGCGATCTCGTCCTACGGATCGGGTACCCAGAGCTCCGGTGTGGTGCGCATCCTGAAGGACCTCAACACCGATCTGGTCGGACGCCACGTCCTGGTCGTCGAGGACATCGTGGACACCGGGCTGACCCTGGCCTACCTGATCCAGAACCTGAGGTCGCGCCACCCGGCCAGCCTCGAGGTGATGGCCATGTTCCGCAAGCCGGACGCCCTGAACAGCCCGGTCGAGGTGAAGTACGTGGGCTTCGACCTGCCCAACGAATTCGTCGTCGGCTACGGCCTCGACTACGCGGGGCGGTACCGCAACCTGCGCGACGTCGGCACCCTGTCCCCGCACGTGTACTCCTGAGGCCGGCAGGCGGGCGCAACCACCGGGAGGTGCCCGTCTATCCTTGGGGGTCGGCGGCGGACGCCGCGCTCAGCAAAGGTGGGTAATGAAGGCACAACGACTGTTCCGGGGACCGATCCTGTGGATCATCCTGGCGTTCCTCGGGATCGCGCTGCTGATCGACTACATCGGCAATGCCAACGGGTACCAGCAGAAGCCCACCTCCGAGGTGGTCGCGCTGATCAACGGCGACACCCCGCTGAAAGAGGTCGTGCTGGTCGAGGGCGAGCAGGACATCAGGGTCGAGCCGCGGGACCAGACCCAGCCCAAGGTGCGGGCGAAGTGGATCGGCACCCAGAGCGAGCAACTCATCGACCGGCTGAACCAGCGGGTGGCCGCCAAGACGCTGGACAGCTGGCGCGGTGAGGTGCCGCAGCAGGGCATCTGGACGACCCTGCTGTTCACCGTGGTGCCGTTCGTGGTGATCGGCCTGATCTTCTTCTTCCTGCTCAACCAGATGCAGGGCGGCGGCAACCGCGTCATGGGCTTCGGCAAGTCCAAGGCCAAGCTGGCCACCAAGGACACCCCACGCACCACCTTCAGCGACGTCGCCGGTTGTGAAGAGGCCATCGAAGAGCTGCAGGAGATTCGCGAATTCCTCTCCGAGCCGGCCAAGTTCCAGGCCGTCGGCGCCAAGATTCCCAAGGGTGTGCTGCTGTACGGGCCGCCCGGAACCGGCAAGACCCTGCTGGCCCGCGCGGTGGCCGGCGAGGCCGGCGTCCCGTTCTTCTCCATCTCGGGCTCCGACTTCGTGGAGATGTTCGTCGGTGTCGGTGCGTCCCGCGTCCGGGACCTGTTCGAGCAGGCCAAGGAGGCCGCCCCGGCCATCGTCTTCATCGACGAGATCGATGCCGTCGGACGGCACCGCGGCGCCGGCATGGGCGGCGGCCACGACGAGCGTGAGCAGACCCTGAACCAGCTGCTGGTCGAGATGGACGGCTTCGACGTCCGCGGCGGCGTGGTGCTGATCGCGGCCACCAACCGGCCCGACGTCCTCGACCCGGCCCTGCTGCGTCCGGGCCGGTTCGACCGGCAGATCCCCGTCGAGGCGCCCGACATGAAGGGCCGGCTGCAGATCCTGCGGGTGCACGCGGCGAACAAGCCGATGGCCCCGGACGCCGACCTCGAATCGGTGGCCAAGCGCACGCCGGGTTTCACCGGCGCCGACCTGGCCAACGTGCTCAACGAGGCCGCGCTGCTGTGCGCCCGGCAGAACCAGCGGTACCTCACCAAGGAGCACCTGGACGAGGCGATCGACCGGGTGATCGCCGGCCCGCAGAAGCGCTCCCGGATCATGAACGAACGCGAGCTGCTGATCACCGCGTATCACGAGGGCGGCCACGCGCTGGTCGCGGCCGCCATGCCCGGCACCGACCCGGTGCAGAAGGTGACGATCCTTCCGCGCGGCCGGGCACTCGGCTACACGATGGTGATGCCCGATTCGGACAAGTACTCCAAGACCCGCGGCGAACTGCTCGACCAGCTGGCCTACATGCTAGGCGGCCGGGCCGCCGAGGAACTCGTCTTCCACGACCCCACCACCGGCGCCGCCAACGACATCGAGAAGGCCACCAACGTGGCCCGCGCCATGGTCACCAAGTACGGCATGACCGAACGGCTCGGCGCGGTGAAGCTGGGCAGTGACTCCGACGAGCCGTTCCTGGGCATGCAGGCCGGCATGGGCGGCGGGCATCGCGACTACTCCGACGCGATCGCGGCCGCCATCGACGAAGAGGTGGCCGGTCTGATCAACACGGCCCACCAGGAGGCGTTCGACTGCCTGGTCACCAACCGCGCCGTCCTCGACGAACTGGTCCGTCAGCTGTTCGAGAAGGAGACCCTCGACAAGGACCAGGTGGCGAAGGTCTTCGAGC
>CALMIQ010000378.1 GCA_937863965.1 uncultured Micropruina sp. | reverse complement strand
GACTCCCTCGCCCAGGCAGACCAGGGCGTCGGCGGTGGCCGCGCAGGGTGGCTCGGCCTCTCCCAGCCGCTCGGTGCGGGACCATTCGAGGCCGGTTGCCGGGTCGAGCCAGACCGCGACCGAGGCCCGTTGGACGACGAGGACGTCCGGCGCCCGTGCCAGCAGCGGACCGAGCGGCGCGGGGGCCTGCCAGCGCTTGGCGCCGGTGCTCCGCTCCCAGCCGGCGCCGCGGGTGACGACGGTGTCGGCGGTGGTCGCAACGGCTTGATCACCGGTCTGCCAGGCGATCGTGCCGTCGGCGACCCTGACCACGGCGGTCTGCCGGCCCGACTCGGGATCGGCGGCCAGCACGATGGTGTCGGCGTCCGCCGCCAGGACGCGGGGCGGCAGGTCCACCCGCCACTGACGCTCCGGGTCGGCGATCAAGCGCTCGGCCACCGTGGCCCCGGACGCCGCATCGAGCAGCAGCAGGCCGAGGTGCGACGCGCCCTCGGCGTCCACGGTGCGCAGCGCGACGACCGTCGACCGGTCGGCGCTCAGTGCGAGCGTGGGCTGTGCGTCCCACGGCTTCCCCAGGGTGAAGGACGCCCGCCAGACGGTGCGTCCGGTGGCCAGCTCGATCGCGGTCACGGTGCCGTCGTCCGCGGCGACGAGGGCCCGGCCGTCCGCGATGGCCCAATGTCCGGCGCCCCCGAGCCGCAGCGGGACGCCACCGGTCAGGTCGCCGGCCAGCGGCGGACGGGACGCTGCGGACCCCGTGACCGACGGCGTGCCGGACGCCGACGGCGCGCCGGAGCCGGAGGGCGTCGGCCCGGCACCGCCGACGCATCCCGCCAGCAGCACCGCGGCGGCGATGATCGCCCGGCCGAACCCGCCTGTGGGCATGCCCTCACAGTAACCCGGCGGGGCCGTCAGCGGTCCCGTACGGGGCCGATCACCCCGCGGCGCCGTCCGAGTCGGCCTGAGCCCGCACAGTCACGGGCGTCAGCGGCTCGACAACGGGACCAATCGACCGCGGCGTCCCTCCGGATCGGCCGGAGCCGGCGCAGCCTCGAGTGCCAGCGGTCCGGGACGGTCTCGATCGCCCCGGCGGCGTCGGCCCGGAGCCCCGGGGCACGTCGGAGCCCTCAGCGGTTCAGCCAGGCCTCGAACGCCTCGGTGTCGTAGGGACGCCCGAGGAAGTCGGCGACCAGGTCGGCGGCGTCGCTGCTGCCGCCGGGCACCAGGACGGCGTCCCGGTAGCGCGCGGCGACGACCGGGTCGAGCAGGTTGTCGGGGTCGAAGGCGCTGAACAGATCCTTGGCGATGACCAGGCTCCACATGTAGGTGTAGTAGCCCGACGTGTAGCCCTCCAGGTGCCCGAAGCCGGCGTAGAAGTGGGTGTCGGGCAGCGGCTCGACCAGGCTGTACTCCGCGTACAGCTGCTGCATCCGCGCGGTCGGGTCGGCGGGACGTTCCAGGTGGAAGCGGTAGGCCAGCGCCGCGTAGAACATCTGGGTGCGGGCCAGGAAGCCCTTGCCGAACTCCTCGGCGTCCTTCATCCGGGCGACCAGTTCGGCCGGGATGGCGACGCCGTCGGCGTCCGTCGCGAACAGCTGCAGGACGCCGGCGTCCCAGGCCCACTCCTCCAGCAGCTGGCTGGGCGCCTCGACGAAGTCCCACTCGGTGGCGACGCCGGAGAACCGCACCCACGACTGGGCGCCGCCGAGCAGGTGGTGCATCAGGTGCCCGAACTCGTGGAACAGGGTGACCACGTCGCGATGCTCCATCAGCCCGCGCGGGAAGTTGCAGACCAGCACGCCCTCGGGCAACTGCCGGTCACGGACGCCGGCCACCAGGTCGAACTGGGCGGCGTGGTTGTACTTGCGTTCCCGCGGATGCAGGTCGAGATGGATCCGCCCGATCCGCTCACCGTCGGCCGCGAAGGCGACGTCGTAGCTGGTCACGTCGGGATGCCAGGGCCGGGCCTGCTCGGCGTCGACCCGGGTGAACCGCAGCCCGAACAGCGCCCCGGTGATCCGCAGCAGGCCGTCGTGCACCTTGCCGAAGTCGAAGTAGCGGCGCACCTCGTGTGCATCGACCCCGTACTGCTCGCGCTTGATCAGCTCGTGGTAGTGCCGCCAGTTCGACACGTCGATGCTGGTCTCGCCATCGCCGGCGGCCCGCTCCAGCAGGACGCCGATCTCACGCTCGCCAGCGGGACCTGCGGCGGCGCTGATGGTGTCGATGAACGCGGCGATCGCGTCGCCGGAGCCGATCATCTTGACCTCGGCGTCGTAGTCGGGCCAGCCGGCGTAGCCGAGCAGGGTGGCCAGTTCGTGGCGCACCCGGAGCAACTCGGCGAGCACCGGGTCGTTGTCGGGCCAGGCCAGGTTGAAGAAGGTGGTCACGACCGCCCGGCGGGCCGCGGCATCGGTCGAGAAGGTGAGGAACGGCAGCACGTCGGGGTAGTCGGTGGAGATGGTGACCAGCCCGTGGTCATCGGCGGGATGGCCCTCGACGAAGTCCTCCGGCAGGCCGGCCAGCGCGGACGCCGGCACCCGGGTCTCGCGGCGTCCGTCACGGATGTTGCGCGAGAACGACTGACCCAGCTCGGTGAGCCTCGCCTCGAGTTCGCGCACCCGCTCGCGGACGTCGTCGCCACGATCGACACCCGAGCGGCGGAAGGCGAGCAGCGCCTTGGCCAGCACCCGCCGGCCGTCGTCGTCCAGGTTCGCGGGCGGGACCGAGTTCAGGGCCTCGAAGACGTCGGTGTCGAGATGCAGGTCGGTGGAGTACTTCTGCACCTCCACCTCGAGCGCCTCGGCGCGCTCGATCACGGCGGCGTCGGGATGCACCGAGGAGAGCAGGCCGGCCACCGCGCCGGCGTTCCGCATGCCGATCGCGGCCTCGTTCCACAGCTGCAGGATGCGGAGGCTGCCCGGCTCGGTGCGGACCAGCTCGGCCACGTTGGCCCGCGCCGCATCGAGTTGCCCGCTGCCCCGTTCGTCGAGCCAGCTCAGCCAGTCGCCGGCGGGTAGTTCCAGTGGTGTCAGGGCCATATCGCGACCCTAAGCCCTGTCGGTGACAGTCTTCAAAGGGA
>CALMIQ010000377.1 GCA_937863965.1 uncultured Micropruina sp. | reverse complement strand
GTTGCCATGAAGTGAGTCCTCGGGGTCGGCCGGCGGGCCACCGACAGGACTGTCGGACCGCGGCGCGGGTGGGTTGGTCGAAGTCAGCGGGGCATTCGACAACACAGAACCATGGCGGCGACGGCGCGCACCTGGTTCGGACTCGTGCCCGGGACTCTACGGCCAGGCTGCGTCCTGGCCCTATCCGACACCCGGAAACTGGGCCGAATAGTAGTACCATTCGATGGCGAGGGCCCGGGGACCACCCGGCGATCAGTGTTCCGAACGGGTGCAGCCGGACTCGACCCGCTCGGCGTTGAACCGGGCGGCGGTCCAGGCGAAGAGCTGCGGCACCAGCGGCGAATCGGACTCGACCAGCGGCATGTGGCCCTTGCCGGCGTAGACGCGGTAGTCGACCTGTTGGCCCGCCGCGCACAGTCCCTCCACGAACGCTTCCTGGCCGGCCCGGGTGACGATGCCGTCGGTGGCGCCCTGCGCGATGAGCAGCGGTGCGGAGATGGTGGCGGGGGGAGTGTTCTCCTGCAGCCGCCGGCCGAGGGCGCCGTCGAGCGGCGGACGGGCGAAGATCTCGGGGTCGCCGGCGAGGCCGAGCAGGACCAGCACGGACGCCAGCGCGTCCGGGCTGCTCAGGCAGCGATCGGCGAGCCGGCGCACCGTCTCCTCGGCGCCCGGACGGATGTACTCGCGGTAGGTCACGTCCGGGTAGTGCGCCGCGTAGGCGGCGAACGCGTAGGACGCGAACACCGAGCCGCCCCGCACCTGGCCCAGGTTCGCCATCAGGGCCGGCGCATTGCTGGCCGGCGCCAGTGCCGCGACGCCGGACAGCGGGACGTCCGGCGCGTACCGGGCGGCCAGGGCGCCGGCCCACAAGGCGGCACCGCCGCCCTGGGAATGACCCCAGGCGACGGTCCGCGGCCCGAGATGGGCGTCGGCGAGTTGCCGGGCGGCGCGGACGGCGTCCAGGGCGGCCTGCCCGCTGGGCACCCCGATCAGGTACGGGTGCGGTCCGGCCGTCCCCAGCCCCGGGTAGTCGGTGGCCACCAGCGCCCAGCCGTTCTCGATCAGTTCCGGCAGCACCAGGAGTGCCCCCGAGGTGAACGGCTCGGGCAGCAGCGATGGCGCGCACTGCTCGGCGAAGCCGGTGGTGCCGTGCGTCCAGCTGATCACCGGCCAATCGCCCGTGCCGCCGCGCGGCACCACGACCAGGCCGCTGGCCACCGCGGCCGAGCCGTCGCCGTGGCTGGTCGTGTACAGGATCCGCCAGCCCTGCGCGCCGTCGGGCACGCCCCGGTCGAAGGGCTCGGAGCGGATCAGCTGCCCGGGCCGGCCGGGCACGTCCCGCGGCGGTGCGTAGAAGGCATCGACCACCGGGCTGCCGCGGCGCAGCAGCACACTGACCGAGCCGGCCGCGAGGGCCACCGCCAGCGCGAGCGCGGCGGCGAGGGTCGCCCGCCATCGGTGGCGGGCCGGTCGCGGTGTATCCGGCGCGTCCGGCGCATCCGGAGCGTCCGGCGGGGCAGAAGGCTCGCGGAGCGCCCGCCACGCCGCCAGCAGACCGTCGACGACCAGCCGGGCGCCGAAGGCGACGCCCACCACGAGCAGGGTGATGTCGGGCCAGGCCAGGGCCAGCCCGCCGAAGACGATCCAGGCCAGGCCCAGCAGCATCGACGTCACCCGGGCGTCCGCGGTCCCCGCCCCGAAGCAGCCGCTGACCACCTGCAGCACGCCGTTGACGAGCAGTGCCAGGCCCACGGCGAGCGCGACCGCCCGCACGGTCAGCCCCGGCGCCAGCAGGACGACGACGCCCCCCGCGATCCACAGCACGGCCAGGGCCACCCGCCAACGTGGCGGGGCGGCGGCGTCCCGGGCGGCCACCAGTTCGAGCCCGCCGGTCAGGACGAAGCCGGCGCCGATCAGCAGCGCCAGCACTCCCAGCGAGGCGGTGGGCCGGAAGACGATCGTGACGCCGAGGACGGCCGCGAGCACGCCGAGACCGCCGCGCAGTCCCCGCGGCAGCGTCCTCAGCCGCGCCGCGGGCGTCCGAGCCAGGCGCATGGTGGTCCCCTCCCCGATCCGGCCGGCGCGACGGGCAGCTACGGCCGCGGCGCCGCCAACCGTCCGGTCAGCCTAGACGAGCACGTCCAGCGATCCCCGGCTGCCCGGCGGTGTCGCCGCAGCCGGGGGAGGATGAGGCACACTTGGGCGCGCACCCGTCGGGTGCCCGAGCCGAGGACCGCCGATGACCTTCGATCCCTCCCGGCGTCCCCGGGCGCACTTCACCCCGCGGCGCGACTGGATGAACGACCCCAACGGACTGCTCTACCACGATGGCGAATACCACCTGTTCTTCCAGCACAGCGTGGGGTCGATCCTGCCCGGAAACCCCTCCTGGGGCAGGCGGTCTCCCGCGACCTGGTGACCTGGACGGAGCTGCCGGTGGCCATCGCCTCCACCCCGGCCGAATGGGTGCTGTCGGGGAGCGCGGTGATGGACTTCGCCAACGTCTCGGGCCTCGGCACCCCGCAGCGCCCGGCCATGGTGGCCGCGTACACCGGTCTCGACACCGCGACGCTGCAGCAGCGGCAGTCGCTGGCCTACAGCCTCGATCGTGGACGGACGTTCACCCGGTACGCGGGCAATCCGGTGCTCGACATCGGTTCGACCGAGTTCCGCGATCCGAAGCTGCTGCGCCGGGGCGATGCGTTCACGATGGCCATCGTGATGGCCGCCGACCGGACGATCCGGCTCTACACCTCCACCGACCTGCTCGCCTGGGAACTGGCCTCCGAGATCGGCGGATTCGGCTTCACCGAGGGAGTCTGGGAGTGCCCCGACCTGGTCCGCGTCCCCATCGAGGGCACCGCGGACGCCGCCTGGGTGCTGCTGCTGAGCGTGCAGTCCGGCGGCCCGGTGGGCGGCTCGGGCATGCAGTACGTCGTCGTCGACTTCGACGGCACCCGCTTCGAACCGCTCGGTGAGGCGCGCTGGCTCGACCACGGCGCCGACTGCTACGCCGCGGTGGCGTTCACCGACGCCCCCGGGCCCGAGCCGGTGATCCTGGGCTGGATGAACAACTGGCGCTATGCGGCCGACATCCCGGGCGGGGAGTTCCGCGGCTCGATGACGCTGCCCCGGCGGCTCACCCTGCGCGACCGGGACGGCGACCTGCGCCTGGTGCAGCGTCCGGTGGTCGC
>CALMIQ010000376.1 GCA_937863965.1 uncultured Micropruina sp. | reverse complement strand
CGCCTCGTCGAGGTTCACCCAGTAGCCCATCCGGTGGGTGAGCTCGGTGAACTCGCCGACGTGCCGGCCGACCGACTCGCGGCACTGGGCGTTGAACTCCTCGATGCCGTAGGCCTCGATGTCGGGCTTGCCGTTGAAGCCGAGTTCCTTCTCGACGGCCAGTTCGACGGGCAGTCCGTGGCAGTCCCAGCCGGCCTTGCGGTCGACGTGGAAGCCCTGCATGGTCTTGAACCGCGGGAAGACGTCCTTGAAGACGCGGGCCTCGATGTGGTGGGTGCCGGGGGTCCCGTTGGCGGTCGGCGGGCCCTCGTAGAAGGTCCAGGTCGGCCCGCCGCGGGTCGCCTCCAGCGATTTGGCGAACGTGTCCTGGGCATCCCACAGTTCGAGGATCTGGTGCTCCATCGCGGGCAGGTGCACCTGCGGGGGCACCGGGCGATACTGCGTCATCGGTCTTCCTTCGTCTGCTGCGCTATGCCGGGCGAACCCGGCCAGGGACGAAGGGACGAGGCGGACCCCGCGGTACCACCCTTCTTGGCCGCCTCGTGGGCGACCCGCTCATGTTCCGCCGCGGCCGGTTCTAGTGGGCTCGGCGTCCGGGTCGGACGCCGCGCCGTTCTTCCGGCAGCTCCGGGGTGATTGCCCCATCGATGCCTTGCGACAGTCGTCCATGGTAGCCGCAGGCGCCGGGGTGGCCCAACAACCGACGTCGGCCGCAAAACAGCGATCGGGATCGGGTACCCCAGTCGGTGCCCGATCCCGATCGTTGTTCGACGATGCCCGCCCGGCTCCGTCAGGATGCCGGCGGCTGCGGCTCTTCCCGCGTCGGCGGCGGGCCGGCCGGCGGCTGCCCCGGTGCCGCGGGGGGTGCCGGCGGCTGATGGAACGGCGGATAGCCGGTGCCGGTGAGCGCATCGCGGCGCGCCTGGTAGTCGGCGATCTCGATCTCGCCGCGGGCCAGCCGCTCGTCCAGGATGCGCAGCGCCTCCCACGGTCCGGGCCCCGGCGGCGGGGCACCCGGCTCGTGCCGGGGTCCGTGACCCGGCCGATGGCCGCCGGAGACCCAGCCCTTCTTGCGCGCGAACTTGTATGCCAGGGCGGCCAGCCCCAGCAGGATCGCCAGGAACAGCACCATGCCGACCAGGCCGCCGATCATGTGCAGGAAGCCGAAGCCTCCGCCTCCGCGTGGACCCATCTGCGACTTCCTCTCGTCGTGCCGATTTTCTCTACTCGTCCGAGTTCCATGGTGCGTGGTCATTCCCGTGGCACAACCGTGAGGAGGCTGTGAATCGGGTCACGATCGACGGTCGGCCCGCTCTATTCGGCCTCGCCCGAGGCGGTCCAGATGTGCCGCACGTCATCCCGGACCCCGGCACGGGTGTCGGCGTCCAGGGTGGCGCCGAGCGTCGCCTCGAGTTCGGCGATGACCGCCGTACCCCTCTCGGCTATCTCGCCCGGGTTCGGTTCGTACCCGAACGTGGAGGCCGGGCCCCAGGGCACCAGGTACTCCCACCAGGACGGATCGTTGGCCTCGTCGAAGCGGCGCCGGGCCTCCACGGCTGCCGCGGCCTCGTTCTCGTAGATACCCTGAACCGCCAGCAGGGCGAGTGCCGAAGCGAGCGTGACGCGCAGCCCACCGAGCCCCCGCAACGTGATCGTGGTGGTGAACGCACGGATCGGGAATGCCGTGATCAGCCTGCCCTGCAGGTCGACGACCACCCGCAGCTTGGTCAGCGCCTGCTTCCCGGCGGCGCCGATGGTGCGGCCCAGCTCGGCCTCGAACACCCAGGCGAGGGCACCGGAGTCCGTGACCGACAGGATGGCCGACGAACCGCCCTTCTTCAGCGTCTCGGTCACCAGGCCGGTGACCGCCTTGGTGCTCCGCAGGGATGCGTCGAACAGGCTGTGCGACACCTTTCCCGCGACCATCGTGAAGTGCTCGGCGATGTGCGCGGCGACCGCCTTGTCGATGCCGAACTGCTCGAGCCGGTGCAGCGCGCGGCGGGCCGCCGCCTTGTAGAGCAGCTGGGAACCACGGACGCCGAACCCGCGGATCAGGCGTTTCCCCAGGGCCCGGGCGCCCCGGATGGCGATGTTGCCGGCGCTGCGCTGGACGGCGACCCCATGGCCCGCACGCATCCGGACGAGATCGGCGACGGCCGCGTTTCCGACCGTGCGCTGCAACTGAAGGACCGACTCGGGCGTCAGCCGGTCGGCCACCGCGCGTCGGACGCCGCCCGCTCCGGTGCCGCGGAGCGTCCGGCCGGCAGGGCTGCGGGGGCGGGCCCCGTGCTCATGACGTTGCCGCCCCTGCAGCCGTGCCGTCACATACGACGGACTCATGCTGCTCGCCTTTCGCCACTGGGAAAGAGCTTATTCCCCGGCCGAAGCGGGCACGGCGGCGCGACCCCCGGGACGGCGACGCTGACGCACCAGCCAGGCCGCGAGCGCCACCACGACGCCGAGCAAGAGCACGATGGTGAAGGCGGTGGCCAGGCCCTGCGTGACCGTCGCGAACAGCAGTTCCATCACCGGGCCGGGCACGACGGACGCCGGGACGCCGGCCAGCACGAGTGCTTCCGCGACGGCGAGCGCGACCAGCGCCAGCGCCGTGCCGAGCGCGACGCCCACGCCCACACCGACCAGCGCGGCGGTGCGGCGGCGGGCGAGCAGCACGCCGCCGGCCAGGAAGGCCAGGGCCAGCCACGGCAGCCAGGCCCCGGCCGCCACCGCCAGCCGGTAGCCGGCCTGCACCCGGACCAGCTCCGAGGACGGCACCAGCACGATGGTGCGGTCGATCGACGGAATGGCGGACGCCAGGGAGAACCCGCGCTCGATCAGCGTGGTCCGGATCTGGGCGACGATCGGGCCCAGCTGCAGGCCGATCCCCCTGTCGTCGATGGCGAGCGCGGCATGCGGATCACCCTGCAGCGCCGCCAGCAGCTGCGCGTGGGAGACCCGCAGCGAGGTCTCCCAGACGGTGGCGAACGCCTCCGATCCGACCACCTCGGCGGCGGCCCGGTTCATCGCGGACTGGACCCCGGCAACGGCCGGGGTCTGCAGCGCGCGCAACGCCGCCGCTACCCGGGGACGGTTCGGCAGCAGTCCGCTCAGGCCGTCCACGACCTCGCCGACCAGCCCTGCGACGTCCAGTTGCTGATCGATCGCGGCGACCGCCTGCTCGGTGACGAACGCCTGCACCTGCGGGTCGCGGGCCAGCGGCGCGTACGTCGCAACGAAGGCATCGGTGTCGAACACGGCCGTCCTCGCCCAGCCGGCCACGGCGGCGAACGGCACGAGCAGCGCACCGATCACGACCAGCACGACCGCGGCCGCGCCACGCCAGCGGGACGGCCGCACGTCCGGCCGCCGCGCCTCGAGTTCGGCGATCCTCGCCTTCAGCTCCTCAACCGTGGGCTGGGCAACCGCGGGCTGGGCAACAGTGGGATCGGGATCATCGACGCCATGCGCGCTCATCGTGGTTCTCCTGCCGCCGGGAGCTCGGACTCCCGGCCGATGCCCGAGTATCCCGCGG
>CALMIQ010000375.1 GCA_937863965.1 uncultured Micropruina sp. | reverse complement strand
GAGCTGGTCGACATCGAGTGCGAGAACACCGGCAAGCCGAAGAACCTGACCGCCTCGGAGGAGATCGGCCCGATGGTCGATCAGGTGCGGTTCTTCGCCGGCGCCGCCCGGGTGCTGGACGGCCGGGCGCAGGGCGAGTACATGCGGGGATTCACCTCGTCGATCCGGCGCGAGCCGATCGGGCCCGTTGGTCAGGTGGCGCCGTGGAACTACCCGATGATGATGGCGATCTGGAAGCTGGCCCCGGCGCTGGCGGCCGGCAACACGGTGGTGCTCAAGCCGTCCGACACCACGCCGGCGTCCTCGGTGTGGCTGGCCGAGAAGCTGGCCGGCATCCTGCCGCCCGGCGTCGTGAACGTGATCTGCGGTGACCGCGACACCGGTGCGGCGCTGACCGCGCACCCGATCCCGCGGATGGTGTCGATCACCGGCTCGACGCGGGCCGGCATGGCGGTGGCGACCGCGGCGGCGTCCGATCTCAAGGTGACGCACCTGGAGTTGGGCGGCAAGGCGCCCGTGGTGGTGTTCGACGACGTCGACCTGGCGGCCGCGATCGAGGGCATCTCGGTGGCCGGCCTGTTCAATGCCGGCCAGGACTGCACGGCCGCGACCCGGGTGCTGTGCCAGGCCGGTGTGTACGACGAGTTCGTGGCCGAACTGGCCAAGGCGTCCGCCGCCGCACGGACCGGCTTCGACCCGGCCGACGAGGACATCCTGTACGGCGCGATCAACAACACCCGGCAGCTGAGCCACATCTCCGGCCTGGTCGAGCGTGCCCCGTCCCATGCCCGCGTGGTCACCGGCGGACGCCAGGTCGAGCGCGAGGGGTACTTCTACGAGCCCACCGTGATCGCCGACCTGCACCAGGATGACGAGCTGATCCGCACCGAGGTGTTCGGGCCGGTGCTCACCGTGCAGAAGTTCGGCGACGAGAACGAGGCGGTCGCGCTGGCCAACGACACGGTGTACGGGCTGGCGTCGTCGGTGTGGACGTCCAACGCCGGGACGGCCGCCCGGCTGGCGATGCGGCTCGACTTCGGCTGCGTGTGGATCAACACCCACATTCCGCTGGTCGCCGAGATGCCACACGGCGGGTTCAAGCACTCCGGGCACGGCAAGGACCTGTCGATGTACAGCCTGGAGGACTACACCAGGATCAAGCACGTGATGCAGTACCACGGTTTCGAGGGCTGAGGCCGGCTGATCGAGACCGGGCCGGCCGCGGCCGCGACCGTGCCGGCCGATCGCCGGGTGGGATGTACGCGGAAGACGAACCGTCCGGGTGTGCTCCGGCTCTTGCGTGTCTGATCCCAGCCGGTCCCGCCGCGGGGGCACCTGGCGCGGGAGCCCGCCACCGCGCTGACGGGGTTGCGAAGGACCCCGGGCCCGCGACGTCCGCCATGGTTTGGCACCGCCGTCGCGCGGGGCGAGACGGCGAGGGTGGAGGCGCGTTCCGACGCCCCGTTTCCATGGCGGCGGCAGCGGGCGCTCGCCGTCGCACGCGCATGGCCGCGGTGGGGCGAGGCCCGGCGCGAGTGGTCCCGCGAGTGTCCGGAGTCTAGGATTGCGCCGTGCAGCACCCGGTGACCATCGAGGACGTCGCCGCCGCCGCCGGGGTCTCGCGGCAGACGGTGTCGCGGGCGATGAACGCGATGACCGGGATCAGCCCGGCCACTCGGGACAGGGTTCTGGAGGTCGCCCGTGACCTGCGCTATCGGCCCTCTCGCTTCGGCCGTGGCCTGGCCAAACCCGACCACCGGATGCTGGGGCTGGTGCTGAACGACATCACCAACCCGTACTACCCCGCACTCGCTTCGGCGGTGACCGGGGCGGCCAACCGGGTCGGCTGGAACGTACTGCTGGCAGACACCAGCCACAGCGAGGACCGGGAGGCGTTCCTGGCCGACCTGGCCAGCCAGGTCGACGGCGTCGTCGGCTACCTGTGGCTGGACCCGCTGACTCAGGATCGGCTGTTCGCTGGGATGCCGGTCGTTGAGATCGATCCGCCGCGGCACCAGCCGCGGCACGGTGCGGTCACCTTCAACCTGCGCCCCGCCATGCGGGACCTCGTCCGGTACCTGGCGACCAAAGGAGTCCGGCGGGTGTTGATGATCGACGAGGCCCCACCCGACGGCATGTCGGCCCGGGCACGCTTGCTTGCCTCCGAACTGGACCGACGCGGGCTCGCCCTCGACCACGCACCGATCGAGACCGGATCGGTCGCGGGCGATCTCGCCGCCATCGGGGCAACGCTCGATGCCCGTCCGGGAGCGGAGGCGATCCTTGCCTACAACGACCTGTCCGCTCTGGGCGTGATGAGCGCCCTGCGCGACCGGGGCCGACGGGTGCCGGACGACGTCCGAGTGATCGGCATCGACGGCGTCGGCATCGGCGACCTGATGACTCCACGGCCCACGACCCTGGCGCTGGACATGTCCAAGGTGGGACGGCTCGCGATCGAGCTGGTGCTGGGCATGCGAACCGGCGAGGTGCCGCTGTCCGGCTCTGCTGCCCGGCGCCGGGTGCGCCATCGTCTGGTGCTCCGCGACTCCGCCTGATCCCGAGGGGCACACCCGGGTGCACCCCTCGGGATCGGGCTCGAGGTCACGCCGACCCAGCCGCGGCGCTCGCGTCGGCCGACTCGGCCCGCTGCCCCCCGCGTCGGATGTTGATGACCGCTAGGGTCAGGAGCACCGCGGTGATCGCCAACCCCAGGGCCTTCGCCCACCAGCCATCGGCGATGAAGATGCAGACCATGGCGGTGAGTACCGGGGCGAGATAGCGGGCGGCCCATACGATGTAGCCCCCGAAGCTGGGCATCGCGACCTGGGCCTCCTCGGCCACCGCCTTGACCATGAAGTTCGGCCCGTTGCCGATATAGGTCATGGCACCGCAGAAGACGGACCCGAGACTGATCGCAACCAGGTACGGCTCTGGAACCCCGGCAACCAGTGTCACCCCCGACGCTTCCTCCCCGAGCGTGTGCGCCATTTCGAAGAAGGTGGCGTAGGTTGGCGCGTTGTCCAGGACCGCCGATAGTCCTCCGGAGAACAGGAAGAACGTCACCTCGTTGAGCGGGAGTGTTGGTGCGATCTGGCCGAGGACGCGCAGCGCAGGGATCATGGTGAGGAAGATCCCGATGAAGATGGCGGCCACCTCCAGGATGGGGCCCCAGGTGAACTGGTTGGCCGTGTAGCGGACCTCGTCATCCCCGGTGACCAGGGAAAGGGCCATCGAGGTCAGCATGCCGAGTTCGCGCCAGGGAACCCACTGGTACCACAGCGCGTGACCGGTGGCGATCGCATGGGTGTCAACGGACGGGACCAGCGCCACGCACAGCACGACGCCGAGCAGGAACAGCAGGTTCCGCTTTCCGAGCACCTTCAGGGGCTGGACGTTGGACTCGTCGAAGGCGAGCGCCGCCGGGGGCTCCTGCGCGTGCAGGTACTTGTCGAGAGCGAAGTAGCTGACCAGCAGGAGGCCGTTCACGAACGCCCATTCGGGCAGCAGTTGCAGCGTCCACAGGAACGGAACCCCGCGTAGCATGCCGAGGAACAGCGGCGGGTCGCCGAGCGGAGTCAGGAGCCCGCCCGAGTTCGCCACCGTGAAGATGAAGAAGACGACCGTATGGGTCTTCAGTTCCCGCTCGGCATTGGTACGCAGCAGCGGCCGGATGAGGAGCATGGCTGCCCCCGTGGTCCCGATGAAGGACGCGATGACCGCCCCGAAGGCGAGAAATCCGGTGTTGGTCAACGGCCTCGCGCGAAGGTCGCCCGCCAGGTGGATGCCACCCGAGATGGTGAAGAGCGCGAGCAGCAGGACGATGAACTGCGCGTACTCGACCAGGGCGTGGACGACTCCGTCCGCCGCTTCGACGACGAGCATGTAGGCCGCGACCGGGATGCCCAGCGCCAGCGCAACTATCAGCTTGTTCCTGTTGTGCTCCCACCAGTGTGAGGTACCTGGAATCAGGGGCAGGACAGCGATCGACAGGAGCAGCGCGACGAACGGCAGCACCGTATACCAGGCGAGTGCGCCCTCCACGATCACGAAGCCTCGGTCGCCATCACCATCTCCCGCCGCAACTTGTCGTTGGCCTGCTCCACCCTGAGGAAGAGGAGTAGGACGGTGATCACGAGGGCGACAATGGCGGGCATCCACAGGTACATGAAGTTGAGCATGTTCAGTGCCGACTCCGACTGCTCCGGTGCTCCGCCGACGTATCCACTGGCCGCCAGAAGCCACCCGGACAACGCGACGCCGCCGCCGCCGCCGATCTTCACGCCCAGCGAGGTGGCCGAGAACATCATTCCGTCAATGCGCTTCTTGGTGGTGAGGTAGGTGTACTCCGAGGCCTCGGCGATCAGCGCGTTCAGGGTGCCCTGGAGGGGCGCCATCCCCAACGATGCCACCGCCGAGAACACCAACATGAGCTGGATGTTGCCCATGAGAGCGGCAACGATGACCATCCCGCGAGCGGCGAACGTCAGCACATACCCCCAGAGATTGACCTGGAACATCCCGTTGGTCCACTTCACCACGAAGGGCGTGGCCATCAGGCCGGCAATCAGCGGGATGTTGATAGCCCAGGCGAAGATGCTGAACTGATTGGCATCGCCGAGGACGTAGGTCATGTAGTAGATGCCCGTGCCCAGCATGGCGGTAAAAATCTGACCAAGGAGGAAGACCGCCAGGATGAGCAGGTAGTACCGGTTCCTCACCAGCAGCTTCAGGGACTCGACCAGCGAGTGCTTGTCCTCGGCGATGGTTGCCTCTTCGTCTTCTGCGCTCTCCTCGCCACGCTCGTACAGCACCGATGCGGGAAGTTCTCGCACCGAGAACACCGAGATGGTATTCACGGCCAGGCCGAACAGCGCGTAGATGATGGCGACGTTGCGCCACGCCGCGGCGTCGTTGCCGAACGACTGGACCAACCCGACGGTGGCAACCTGGATCAGCAGGCTCGTCCCGAAGGCGAAGATGAAGCGGATGGATCCCATCTGGACCCGCTCCTCCGCGTTCTTCGTGATCAGGGCCGTCAAGGTGGAGAATGCGATGTTGTTGGCGGTGAAGAAAACCGAGTTCAGCAAGACATAGGCGATGAAGAACCAGGCGTACATCGCTGTATCGCCGATCTCCATGGGAATGGCGAAGCAGGCGATGAGCGTTGCCGCGCAGCCGAAGTACCCCCAGAACATCCACGGTCGGGCCTTGCCCATCTTGGTGTCGGTCTTGTCGATCAGCGACCCGAAGATGATGTCGGAGATGCCGTCGAAGATCTTCGCCACCAGAATCAGTGTGCCGATGATGCCGGGGTTGAGTCCGAGAGTGTCGGTCAGATAGATCATCGAGAAGAACGCGAGGAACGCGTACACGACGTTCCCGCCGACGTCTCCGGAACCGTATCCAACCTTGTTGTACCATTTCAGGTACTTTTTCTTGCTATCCATCTCTCCAGTCTCCACTCTGGGTCACGTCCAGGCAGTCCGCCCGGGTCTTGTTGGCGGTCGGGACCAAGGTGAGTCCAAACCGGAATTCGGGTGCATCCAGGCGGTACTTCTCGAGCACCTCCGGTCCGCAACTGTTGGATCCGATGCCGTTCTGGGCATAGTCCAGACACAATATTGTGGCGCCGGAACGTACCAACTCCACGTCATGCTTCTTGTTGGTCAACTCCTCCTGTGTGTAGTGGGACGCGTTGAAACTGAATGTCGTCGATCCCACCGCGGTGATCGAGTGACTGGCCGCCGCCAACTCGACGTAGTCACAGTCGTCGTGGCTGCCGTTCTCCTGCGGCCGGATGTAGTCCTCGTGCAACTGCTCCACCGTCGCCGAGTACTTGCCGTGCCAACTCCCCCTGCGCTTGTCGCGGTAGCTCTCGCTCGGACCCAGGCCGCAGTACGTGACCTCGTCCAGTGCCGCGTCCAGAAACAGACGTAGGCCGAACCGGGGCAGTTCTGGCATTCGCTTGCCGCGCCGCACGGACATGTCCAGACGCACGGCACCGCAGCGGTCGATCTCCCACACGGTGTCCATGTAGGTGATCGGCTGCACGACCGGCGCCACCATCGCCATGCTGCTGGTGATGGTGACGAGATCCGGTCCCGCCGAGTGGTCGGTCCGGTAGGCCCGGGCGCGAGCCAGGTGATACTGCGCCGCCATCCACTTCTGCTTCAGATACATGTCATTGTCGGTGGGTGCCCGCCAGACGTTGACCTCCATCGGCCTGGTCAGCAGGTCCAGACCGGCGTAACGCATCGCGCTGAACAGGCCGTTCGTTCGGTCCAGCACGTACTCGAAGGAGTCGCCGACGATCGTGACGTGGCGCTCATCGGCGCGTACCTGAAGCGCCGCGTCCCCGTGCGGCGTGGCCTCCAGGAGCCGGGCCGCGTGCTGGTTGCGCCCATCGGCGTTGGCCAGGGGAAACTCGTCGAAGCCGAGGGCATGCCCGGCGGCCAGCAGGCTCGTCGGCGCAGCCAGGCGGTAGTTGACCTTGAGGTAGCACCTGCCGGCCTCCGGCACGGCGACGACGAGCCCCACCGTCCCGGTGGCGCCGGGTGGGATGGACGGCAGTGGGCCGAGCGTGCCGGCCGACACCACCTCTCCGTCGCACGTCACCTCGAAGTCCACGCTCACGTGACCGGCGAGATCGGTGAAGTCGAGTTGGTTGCGCAACCGCAGTTCCCCGGTGGCCTGGTCGTATCCGGCCACCCGTACCGGACGATGCACGTTGGCGAACTCCAGCAGGCCGGTATGGGGGCGACGATCCGGGTAGACCAGTCCGTCGATGCAGAAGTTGCCGTCGTGGATCGCCTCGTCGTGATCTCCACCGTAGAGGTAGATCGCCCTGCCATCCTCGGCAGTACCCTTGCTGACCGCATGGTCGCACCACTCCCACACGAATCCGCCGCACACCGCCTCCTCGGTGTCGATCAGTTCGAAGTAGTCCTCGAAGTCGCCCGGCCCGTTTCCCATCGCGTGACAGTACTCGAGCAGCATGAACGGTTTGCCGATCCGCGACTCGAGGTATTCCCGAACCTCTGAGATTGGGGGGTACATCCGACTGTAGACATCAATGTTCGAATAGTCGTACTGACGCCTTCCATCGTCGTAATAGGCGCTCTCATACACCGTCGGACGGGTAGGATCGAACTCCTTGATCCACCGCAGCGATTCCTCGAAGGTGATTCCGTATCCCGACTCGTTGCCCGGCGACCAGAAGACCACCGACGGGCGGTTCTTCTGCACGTGCACGCAGGCTTCGGTCCGGTCGAGAGTCGCCGGGAGGAAGTCGGGGTTGTCCGAGATGGCCTCGTTCCAGTGTGCCACCTGATTCGGGAACGAAGCGTCCGGGAGATACTGCGACTGGGTTCCATGGCTCTCGTTGTCGGCCTCGGCCATAACATAGAACCCGTACTCATCGCAGAGCTGGTAGAAGTACGGAACATTGGGGTAGTGGCTGCTGCGGATCGCGTTGAAGTTGTGTTCCTTCATCATCCGGAGGTCGACCATGAGCTGATCCAGCCCGATCACCGGTCCGGTGATCGGATCGAAGTCGTGGCGGTTTACTCCTCGGAACTTGACCGGTTGCCCGTTGAGCCGAACGACGGCGCCGTCCACCCGTATCTCCCGCAGCCCGAGGCGATCGGTGATCACTTCTCGATCGGTCTCTATTGTCAGCGTGTACAAGGCCGGCGCCTCGGCATTCCATAGTCGCGGGTCGCGGATCTCCAGTTCGCTGAGGTGGGTGTAGTCCGGATCGTTGTCCACGGACCGCAGCTGCGACACCGCCACGACAGCACCGGCGGCGTCGCTAATCGCTATCTGTGCGTCGACCGGTGCACCCAGATAGTTTGCGCGGACCTTCACCAGTGCTTTGTCGGGCTGGAGCTCGGCGACCGTGAAATAGTCGAATACGGCCGACCCCGGACGCTTCACCAGGTACACGTCGCGGAAGATCCCGCTCGTTCGGAACTTGTCCTGATCCTCCAGATAGGTGCCGGCACACCACTTGAGGACGAGAACGGCTAGCCGGTTCTTCCCCGGAACGACCAGGTCAGTCACGTCGAACTCGCTGATGGCGTGGGAGATCTGACCGAATCCGACATAGCGCCCGTTCAGCCAGACGTAGTGACAAGAGTCGACGCCTTCGAAGTTCAGATGGACCCGCGGGGCGGCTGGGTCCGGGGTGTAGTCGAAATCGCAGGCATACGTGGCACAAGGGTTGTCCGGAGGAACATGCGGCGGGTCCAGCGGGATCGGGTAGCGGATGTTCGAGTACTGGTGGTAGTCGAATCCCAGGTTCTGCCACACGCTGGGTACCGGCACCGTGACGAAACCAGTCAGCGGGTCGTCAGTGCGGAAGAAGTCCGGCGGCACGTCGTGGGTGCTTTCGAAGTACCGAAACTGCCATTCACCGCTAAGCATCTGGAGGCGGTCGGAGCGGTGTCGATCGACGACCAGTGGACCCATCGGCCGGGACGCCGGGATGTAGTACCCGCGCCTGGGTAGGACGTTCTCCTGAAGCACGTCCAAGCTCTCATGGTGGCGGGGTGTGATCATCGTGGCGAACCGCTCCCTTCGGCGCGGTCCACCGCCTGGTCCGCCGGGTCGTCCCGCGCGGACGGGTCATCCTGGCGCGAGGTGCCGATGGCGATCCTCCGGGGGGCTCCCGCCTTCGCAACGGTCGAATCTCTGGACTGGGCCCGCCTCGGAC
>CALMIQ010000374.1 GCA_937863965.1 uncultured Micropruina sp. | reverse complement strand
ACCGGCTGTGGGACGTCGGCGCCGACGCGATCCTGGTCACCGACATCGTCGCCTGTCGGATATGAGCGAACCGGTCACCTTTCGCCCCCGGGCGTCCCTGCGGATGGGGGTGTCGCTGTCGGCCTCGCTGGTCGGCGCCTCGGTGCTGGGCTGGGTGATGACCCCGGAGCACATCAGAGGGATGTTCACCCCAATCCAGATCGGGACGCTGCTGTTCTTCCTGGCCATCATGATCGGCATCGCGCTCGCGCTCGGGCTGAGCTATGTCCGTGCGGACGAGGTCGGGCTCAGGTTCCGCAACGGCGTCGTGACCTACGCCGTGCCCTGGGCCGAGATCAAGGCGTTCCGCTACCGCGACGGCGATCCGTGGCCGTCGGTGGTGGTGCGCGGGGTCGTGGAACAGCGTCCGCTGCTGGGCATTCAGCGCAGTGACCGCGAACTCGCCGATGAGTACGTCGCCGAGTTGCGCGAGCGTCTGGCCGAGGCCTACGGGGTGGATCGACCCGACCTCGATCAGCCGTAAGGCGTCGGAGCCTACGGGTTGGGGCGATTCTCCGGCAGGATGAGCGTCTGCTCGGCCTCACTGCGTGGGGTCAGCGGCCGGTAGGGCGGGGAGGCCGGCGCCGGCGCGATCTCGTCCTTGGGCTTGCGTTTGCGCGGGCGGTTCGGCACCAGGCGGGACACCAGCAGCAGGACTGCGGCCAGCCCGAGCACGCTCAGGCCGACCAGCACGGGCAGGGTGAAGATCAGGCTCTGCCACCACAGGGCGAGGGTGTTCCAGCCGTCGATCGCCGCCTGCGTCAGGCCGACCAGCCAGAGCCCCAACGGGACGAGTGCGATACCCAGCCACGCGATCACCGCCTTCCACGGGGCCCGCGACCAGAGCAGCACCACCAGCACCAGGCCGAGCACCGTCCAGCCGAGCACCAGCACCATCACCCAGGTGGAGATATCCATGGGGAGCAGCGTGCCAGCATCATCCCCGGGTCTGCCAGTGCGAGCGTGGAACCGTCCCCGGCGTGTGGGTTCGGAATCGCGGACGGTTCCCGCCTGTTCCACCGAATCGTCCCCGAGGTGCGCGCCCCCGAACGCGAAGAACCCGTCCCGGGGCGCGGCCACGTGTGATTGGCTGGGAGGGTGCGAACGCTGGGGAAGGTCAATGCCGCATGGGCGGGAGACCGGGGCGAACCGGACGCCGGTGTCCGGGCGGCGCTGGCTGCGGCGTCCGGCGCCGGCGACCCGGAGGCCTACCTGGCGGCGGTCGCCGCCCTGTGCGGCGCCCGGCTGCTGCTGCCGATCGTGGCGGACGGCGACGAGTCCGGCGACGGCCCCGAGGTGGGCCGGCACGCCGAGATGTCGGCGGTGCTGATGCGGTCAGCGTCCGGCGAGAGCGGGGCGCTGGCCTTCACCGGTATGGACGCCCTGCGCGCCTTCGATCCGCTGGCCCGGCCGGTGCCCTGCACCCTGGACGAGGTGGCCGCCACGGCCGTCGAGGTGGACGCCAAAGCGCTGGTCATCGATGTCGCCGGGCCGCATCTGCTGGTGATCGAGGGCGACCTGATCGGTCCGTTGGCCGCCGGCAACCGCCTGATCGCCCTCGAGGACGGCTGGGGCTGGTTGAGCGTCGCCGGCGCGTAGGCGTCGCAGCCGAGGGCGGCGTGCGACAAGGCTCGGGATCGGGCAGGGTCAGCGGTACCCGATCCCGATCCGGGTAGGCATCCCGCCCGCCGACGCCAGGGAGTGCGGGTCACCGGGCCGCGATTGCCCCCGATTCGGCGCCGCGGCGTCCGACAAGCTAGAATGACCGAGTCGACCGGCCGTTCCGGCTGGTCCTCCGAAGTGGGGTCCCGCACTCCCACCCGTCCGATCCCAGGTCGGCGGGTCGCCGACAGGCCGGCTGAATGCAGCCGTGCCCGTTTCCTCGTGGGCCTCCGCACAGCGGAGGCCTTTCGTTTCGGTCGGCAACACCCCGCTGCAACAACACTGGAGGAAAAATCAGCGAACCACGGATCAACGAGCGCATCCACGCCAATGAGGTGCGCTTGGTCGGGCCTGCCGGCGAACAGGTCGGCATCGTCCGCCTCGAGGACGCCCTGCGGCTCGCCCGCGAGGCCGATCTCGACCTGGTGGAGGTGGCCCCGATGGCGCGCCCACCGGTCGCCAAGCTCATGGACTACGGCAAGTTCAAGTACGAGGCCGCCCAGAAGGCCCGTGAGAGCCGGCGCAACCAGACCAACACCGTGATCAAGGAAATGAAGCTCCGCCCCAAGATCGACAGCCACGACTACGAGACCAAGAAGGGTCACGTCGTGCGCTTCCTGAAGGCCGGCGACAAGGTCAAGATCACCATCATGTTCCGCGGCCGCGAGCAGAGCCGCCCGGAACTGGGCTTCAACCTGCTGCGGAAGCTCGCCGATGACGTGGCCGAGGACGGCTTCGTCGAGTCGGCGCCCAAGCAGGACGGCCGCAACATGCTCATGGTGCTGTCGCCCACGAAGAAGAAGTCCGAGGCCAGGGTGGACGCCGAGGCGCAGAAGCAGGCCCGCATGGCCGAACGCGCCGCGGCCGCGGAGGCCGAGCGGACGGCCGAGGCCGAACACCGTGCCGCCCACCAGACCGGCACCGGTACCAAGAGGCGCCGCGGTCCGGCCGACAACATGGACCCCGACATCGACCTGTGAGTCCCCTCACAGACCCTGTGAGACCCACGAAAAGAAAGCGAGCGGCACGATGCCGAAGATGAAGACGCACTCGGGTGCCAAGAAGCGGTTCAAGCTCACCGGCTCCGGCAAGGTGATGCACCGCAAGGCGGGCAAGATGCACCTCAACGAGCACAAGCCGAGTACCCGCACCCGCCGGCTGGACGGCGATGCCGTCGTCGCCAAGGGCGACGCCAAGAAGGCCCGCCGCCTGCTCGGCTCGTACAAGGCCCGCTGACCACGACCACCCGCGCGTCCGCGCACGGTCCGGCCGGTCCGGACCACCAACACGAGGAGTTAACCCACCATGGCACGCGTCAAGCGTTCGGTGAATGCCCAGAAGAAGCGCCGCGAG
>CALMIQ010000373.1 GCA_937863965.1 uncultured Micropruina sp. | reverse complement strand
GAGTGCCGCCGCGCCGGCACACCCGAGCAGCGTGAGGCCCGTGATGGCCGGCAGCGCCGCGAAGGTGCCGACCTCGCCCCATCGGAAGGCGAATACGCCCGCGGCGGCCAGCATCCACATGCCGCCCA
The DNA here is from genome assembly GCA_937863965.1 of uncultured Micropruina sp. GTDB lineage: Bacteria > Actinomycetota > Actinomycetes > Propionibacteriales > Propionibacteriaceae > Micropruina. The sequence goes on along the minus strand of CALMIQ010000373.1, from coordinate 17,467 downwards.
GTACGAGGTGGATCACCGCGGGCACGCGGGATCCCCACAGCGATCCATTGGCGCGACGCGGTTCGAGCCAGCACAACAGCGCCACCGCGGTGACGGCGAGCAGCCCGGCGGGCAGCACCGCGTCCTGCACGGCGAGCCCGCTCGTCCGTGTGGCGGTCGGCAGCGCCACCGCCACGACGCCGGCGATGAGGGCGACGCCCAGCGCTACCCGGTGCAGCGTGGTCGAAGTCGGCACGCGCGGGCCGGTGGGATCGCGGCGTTCGTTCGCCGCCCCGACCGCCGCGGCGCGGGCGCGCTCGTGTGCCGCGCGCGTGCGAGGATCGGAGGCCATCACGGCGACCCGCCACGAATCCTCGACGGCGGCCTTCGCGTCGCGGTAGTCGGCGTCGAAGAGAATGAGGTCGATCCGGCCGAGCGTGCGCTCGTCCATCCCCGTCACCGAAGGGTGCTGTGCTCCGGCCATGGTGCCCTCCCTCATGCGATGCAGGTCTCGGACGGCGGTGTCTCCCAGAGTAGGTCTCGCCTGTTACACCAACCAGTGCAGCAGGCAAGCAACACCTACACCAGCGAGCGAGACTGACGACCCCCGGCACCGGGGCGCTGACGTAGCGCTCCACCCTGCACCTTGCTGCGCTGATTCCCTTCTTGTCTTGTCGAGCCGCACACCCGTGCAGGATGCTCACTTCGCCGTCCGCCGGACACGTCCGCCCACTCTGAGCCAGCGCCGAAGCACCCAGTTCAGCAGGTGTCCAGGGCTCCGGTGGGTACTGGCAGATGCGACTCGACCCTGGGCATCATCGCGAGACCGACTCGATTTCATCCAGTAGTCGAGTTGGTGTACGTCCGTGCCCGTCGCCGCGGGTACGGCAAGTCCTGGTGGGCTCGACGAACTGTCGGCTCCGTGACAGACAACGTCTGCACGAGCAGTCCAGGCTCGCGGCGTGAACGATGATCGGGAGTCGTCTGCCCGTGCGATGGGGTCGTGATGAGTGCGGGGCAGCGAGCCGGTGGCGTCGGCGTCAGTCGCGGCCTATGGTGTGCGGCGATCACGCTGGCAACAATGCTGACCGGTTGCACCGCCGGGACGACCTCGCCCCCGGTAGTCACCTCGACCGCCGTGGCTTCTGCCACCCCGCCGAGCGCGGCCGGCGAACAGTTCACCCCGGTGGTGATGAGCGTGATGTCCATGCCGCGCTGGTTCGCCGGGACGGACGGCCTGACCCACCTGGTCTACGAACTGGAACTGACCAACGGGTTCCCGGTCCCGGTGACCGTGACCACGGTCGGCGTCCGCGACACGGCCGGCGGCGAGGCGTTGCAGGCCCTCTCCGGGGACGCGCTGAAGGCGTCCATGTCGCCGCTTGCCGGACAGGCGAAGCAAGCGACCGAGCTGGCCGCCTCGGAGAGCAGGATGGTCTGGATGGACGTCACCCTGAAGGCCGGCGCCCGGCTGCCGGCCGGCATCGACCACACGTTGACGGTCTCCGTGCCGCCCGGCCTGCCCGTACCGGCGTCCATCACCAGCACCGGTGGCGCGATCGAGGTGGACCAGCGTGCGCCCACCCCCATCGGGGCGCCGTCGTGCAGTTGCTCCGAGAGGTCCCGCCGCTCCCGCTCCTCGATGGTCAGCAGCTGCTCGGCCAGCTCGATCCGGTCGGCCGCCAGCCGGGCCAGCCCGATCACCCGGGCGAGCTGGATCCGGCACGAGGCGACGGCGCCCGCGCAGACCAGGGCCAGCACGGCCGTCCGCAGCACGATCGACGCCCACGGCTCGTCGCCGTTGACCTCGCGGGCGACCACCCCGGCCGCGAAATACGCGGCAACCGTCGGGACGCACACCCCGGCACACAGCCAGGGCCTCAGCTGGGTGGCGGCCAGCACCGGGACGACGAAGAACGCGTAGGTCAGCACGGTCGCCGTCCAGCTCACCGCCTCGAGGCCGGCCACCACGGTCAGGGCAGTGACGGCGACCAGGTCGGCCAGCAACGCCGGCCAGGCCCGGCTGACCGCCCGGACGTCGCGGGCGCCCGGCCCGGCGAGGCCGGCGAGGGCCACCGACCAGGCCAGGTAGCCGAACGCCAGCGCGGTGGACGGCACTCGCTGCGTCGCGGAGGGCAGGACCAGGACGGTGATCACCACCAGCGCGGCCAGCACCACCCGGACGGCCAGCTGCGTCACCACGCCGCGCCGGGCCTGCTGCAGGAGCAGGGGCTGCAGCCCCGGATGTGCCGCGATGTCGCGCAGCGAGGCGATCGGACGGGGGGTCTGGAGGGTCACCCCAGGGGCCGGTGCGGTCATTCCAGCAGTCCCCGCCGCATCGCCTCGGCGACCGCCGCCGCCCGGTCGGAGACCCCGAGCTTCTCGTAGAGGCGCTGGGTGTGGGTCTTGACCGTGCTGGGGGCCAGGAACAGCTCGGCCGCGAGCTGGGGGATCGAGCGTCCTTCGGCGAAGCCGCGAAGCACCTCGCGTTCCCGTTCGGACAGCGCGGGCGCGGCGCCGGCCCGCAGCCGGATCTGGCCGGCCAGGCCCGCGGCCAGCTGGCTCGGCACGACGGTCCTGCCCCGGGCCACGTCGAGCACCGCCTGGACGATCTCGCCGCGCCGCGCGTCCTTCGACAGGTAGCCGGTGGCGCCCTGCTCCAACGCCCGGTAGACGACGGCGCTGTCGGTCACCGCGGACAGCATCAGCACCCTCGTCGGCAGCCGGTCACGGACGACCGCGTGGACCACCCCGATGCCATCCAGACCGGGCATCTGCTGATCCAGCACCGCCACCTCCGGGCGTTCCGCGCGGATCAGTTCCAGCGCCGCGACGCCGTCCTCGGCCTCGCCGACGACCCGGATCCGTCCGCTCGTCGTCAATCCGCGGCTCACCCCGTCGCGGAAGAAGGGGTGGTCGTCCGCGACGATCACGGTGATCAGCTGGTTCGGCCCGGTGGTCATCCTCGGAGGGTCGGAGAACCGGCGGCGCGTTGTCTGTCACCGAGCCGACAGTTGCCCGGCCGATCGGTCCCGGTCTTCGGTCGCGGGCGGGCGCTGTCGCCGCCGGAGCATCGAGTGAGACGATTGTCCGATGGCGGCCGTGGATCTTCGCGCCGCGCCGAGCCTGGCGCGTGCCTCGGACGACGGCCTCGCCAGGCTGGCCGCGCAGTCGTCGCCGCGCCGCTTCGACCGGGGCGAGTTCCTGTTCCGGGCGGACGAACCGGTCTCCCGGATCTTCCTGATCGTCACCGGCCGGGTCGCGGCGACCGTGACGTCCCGCACGGGGACGATGCTGACGTTCCACGTCGCCCAGGCGGGCGAACTGGCCGGGCACGTCAGCATCTTCGAGCCGGGGGGTCACCTGGCCGCGGCCAGGGCACTCAGCAACGTCACCGCCGTCGCCATCCCGGCCAAGGGCTACCTGGAACTGCTGACGTCCGAGCCGCCGGCGGCCCTCGACTTCGCCCGGGAACTCGCCGGGATCGTCAAGATCCTGAACGAGTCCATGGCCGACCTGGTCTTCCTCGACCTGGAACGCCGGCTGGCGCGGAGCCTGATCGAGGATCCCGCCGGCGAGGTGGTGCACCTGGCGGTGAACCAGAGCGACCTGGGGGCGCGTCTGGGCGCAACCCGTCAGTCGGTGAATCAGGCGCTCGGACGCCTCGCCCGCCGGGGCTTTGTCCGTGTCGAGAGCCCGCGGGTGATCCGCATCCTCGACCGCGACGCGATCGGTACCTTCATCGAGGGCCTGGACGGGCGGCCCTCCGGGTCGATTCCGGGCACCTGACCGAGTGGCCCGGGGTCCGTCGTTGGCCGGCCCGGGGAGCGAAGCCGGCGCCGATCACACCCCCCGCTCGTCGAGGACGTCGGCGATGCCGGCGACCTCGCGCCGGAGGACGGCCAGGACCTGACGGGTGTCCGCGGTCCAGGCCGCCAGGTTCTCCGCGGAGTCCCATCCGCGTTCGTGCTGGAAGTGCTCCTGCCAGAACCGGTTGGCCGCCCGCAGGCGCTCGATCAGCTCGGATGACAGTCCGTAGTCGGCCGGCTCCATCGTCGGCCCATCCTCCCGGCCGGTTTCCCACAGGGGCCATGGATGGCCGTACTCGAACATGAAGCGGATCGTCCTCGTCACGACGCGATCCTTCCATGTGCGCCCGCAGGGAGCCGCCTGAATGGTTGGCGCCGACCGTCGATCTCCAGCGACGAGCCGACCAGTACCGGCCAGACCCACAAGAACTGTCGGTGGTAGTTGTGAAGCTACGGGCATGGGTGGTTGCACACACCCTCGTGGGTTCGGGGAGGTTCTCGTGAGTGATCCGCCTGTGGCGCTGACGTCGGTGCCGGACGGCTATGCGGAGTGGCTTGCGGAGTTGAAGGGTCGTATCCACGGGGCTCAGCAGCGGGCCTCGCTCAGCGTCAACCGGGAGTTGGTGCTGCTCTACTGGCAGATCGGACGGGACATCCTTGATCGACAGGCCGAGCAGGGCTGGGGTGCCAAGGTGATCGACCGGTTGGCTCACGACTTGCGGGCAGCCTTCCCGACCATGAGAGGGTTCTCCTCACGCAACCTGAAATACATGCGGGCGTTCGCGCAGGCGTGGCCGGACGCAGCGTTTGTGCAAGCGGTCCTTGCACAATTGCCGTGGTATCACCAACTCGCGTTGTTGGACAAGCTGGACTCTGCAGACGATCGACACTGGTACGCGGCGCAGGCCATGGAGCACGGCTGGTCAAGGAATGTCCTCGCCGTGCACATCGACACCCGGTTGCGCGAGCGCCAGGGCTCGGCGATCACCAACTTCGCGCAGGCGCTGCCAGCACCTGCGTCCGATCTCGCTCGCCAGATACTCAAGGATCCCTACCAGCTCGACTTCCTCGGTATTGGGAAGGACGCTCAGGAGCGCGAGATCGAGAGGGCGCTCATCAACCACATCACCGAGTTCCTGCTCGAGTTGGGTGCCGGGTTCGCCTACGTCGGTCGGCAGATCCACCTCCAGGTCGGCGAGGAGGACTTCTTCCTCGACCTGCTCTTCTACCATTTGAAGCTCCGCTGCTACGTGGTGATCGAACTCAAGACCGGCAGGTTCAAGCCGAAGCACCTTGGCCAGCTCGGCTTCTACCTGACAGCGGTGGATGCCCAGATCAAGGACGATGCGGATGGACGAACCATCGGTCTCTTGCTGTGCCGCGGCGCGGACAAGATCGTCGCCGAGTACGCGCTGCGCGACACCACTCGTCCGCTCGGAGTGTCGGAGTACCAGTTGGTCGAATCGCTGCCCGAAGAGCTGCGGACCAGTCTGCCCACGATCGAGCAGATCGAGGCAGAACTCGACGCCCGCTGACCGCGGCAGCTGAGTCGGACGCGCACAGGTCGCCGCGTCGTCCGGCCTGGAAGACCGGCGGACGCGGCGACCCGTGGGTACTACTCGGAGCGGACGACGGCGTGGCCGCCGAACTGGCCGCGCAGCGCCGACACCATCTGCATGCTCGGGCTGTTCTCCTGCCGGGAGGTGAACCGGGCGAACAGCGCCGCCGCCAGCACCGGCATCGGGACCGCGTTGTCGATGGCCTCCTGCAGGGTCCAGCGACCCTCGCCGGAGTCGGTGGTGTAGCCGTCCACGCCGGCCAGGTCGGGAGTCTCCTCCAGCGCCTTGACCAACAGGTCGAGGAGCCACGAGCGAACCACGGTGCCGCGCGTCCAGGCCTTGAAGCAGCCGGCGACGTCGGTGACCGTGCCGTTGGTCTGCAGCAGCTCCCAGCCCTCGGCGTAGGCGTGCATCAGGCCGTACTCGATGCCGTTGTGCACCATCTTCGCGTAGTGCCCGGCACCGATGCCGCCGGCGTGCACGAACCCCTCGTCGCGTGGCCCTTCCGGGCGCAGCGCGTCGAAGATCGGCATCGCGTGGGCGACCAGGTCGGCGTCACCGCCGACCATCAGGCCGTAGCCCTCCTCGCGTCCCCAGACGCCGCCGGACACCCCGCAGTCGAGGTAGCCGATGCCGCGTTCGGCCAGCAGGGCCGCATTCGGCGCGTCGTCGGTGTAGCGCGAGTTGCCGCCGTCGATCACCAGGTCGCCGGCCTCCAGCACCGCCTGCAGCGCGGCGACGGTCGCCCGGGTCGGCTCGCCGGCCGGCACCATCACCCACACCGTGCGCGGGGCCGCCAGCGCGGCGACCAGGCCGGCCAGGTCGGGGACGTCCGACACCTCCGGGTTGCGGTCGTAGCCGACCACCTCATGCCCGGCCGCACGCAGCCGCGCGACCATGTTGCCGCCCATCCGGCCGAGGCCGATCATTCCAATCTGCATGCCGGTCATCATCACACCACCAGGCTCAGCAGCAGAACCGAACCCAGGCCGACGACCGAGAGCACGGTCTCCATCAGCGACCAGGTCTTGAAGGTCTCCCCGACGGTCATCCCGAAGTATTCCTTGACCATCCAGAAGCCGGCGTCGTTGACGTGGCTGAGGAAGACCGAGCCGGCGCCGATGGACAGCACCATCAGGGCGGCGTGGGTGGGTGACAGGCCGGCGGCCAGCGGCGCCATGATGCCCGAGGCGGTGATCGTGGCGACGGTGGCCGAGCCGGTCGCGAGGCGGATCAGCACCGCGACGATCCAGCCGGCCAGCAGCGGCGGCAGTGCGGCGTCCGACAGCGCCTTGGCGATCACGTCGGCGATCCCGGAGTCGACCAGGGTCTGCTTGAAGCCGCCGCCGGCGGCGACGATCATCAGGATGCCCGCGATCGGGCCGAAGGAGGAGCCGACCAGATCGCCGACCCGCTCCCGGGTCTGGGAGAGCAGGAAGCCGAGCAGGAACATCGCCACCACCGTGGTGATGAACAGCGCGATCAGCGGAGTGCCGATGAAGACGATCGCCTGGCCGAAGCCGGTCTCCTGCTGATTGAGCATTTCGACCAGGGTGCGGGCGAGCATCAGCACGACCGGCAGCAACACGATGGTGAGCGCCGCGGCGAAGCTGGGCCGCTTGGCGTCCGCGGCCGGACCGCCACCGCCGAGGAAGTCCTCACGGGCCGGGATCGGAACCCACTTGGCCATCATCTTGCCCAGGATCGGGCCGGAGATGATCACACAGGGAATCGCGACCAGCAGGCCGAAGCCCAGGGTCAGACCGAGGTTGGCGCCCAGGGCGTCGATGGCGATCAGCGGGCCGGGGTGCGGCGGCACCAGGCCGTGCAGCGCCGAGAGGCCGGCCAGCGCCGGAATGCCGAGCAGCACCACCGGCAGCTTCGCGCGCTTGGCGGCGAACATCACGACGGGGAGCAGGATGACCACGCCGACCTCGAAGAACAGCGGGATGCCGACGACGAACGCGATCAGGGCCATCGCCCAGGGCAGCCGTTGGACCGGTGTCTTGGACATGATCGTGTCGACGATGACGTCCGCGCCCCCGGATGAGATCAACAGCGTGCCGATGATCGCGCCAAGGATGATCAGCAGGCCGACGCCGGCGACCGTGGAGCCGAGACCGGCGGTGAAGCTCTTGAACAGATCGACGTACGGGACGCCGGCCGCGACGGCCATCACGCCCGCGCCGACCATCAGCGACAGGAATGGGTGGACTTTCAGCCACACGATGAGGGCGACGATGACGGCGATGCCGCCGAGTGCCGCCAGGATCAACTGGGTAGTCATGGAAGAACCTCCGTTGGGTGATTCGTGGTTGGGTCGTTGAGGTGGGCCATCACCAGGTCGGTGATCTCGTCGACCGAGCGGTCGATGTCGATGACGAAGCCGTCCTCGTCCTGCTCGAGCGGTTCGAGGGTGGCGAGCTGGGAAAGCAGCAGCGACGGCGGCATGAAGTGATCGGTACGGCCCGCCATCCGGGCCGCCAGCAGATCGTGGCTCCCGGCCAGGTGGACGAAGAGGGTCCGTCCGGGCGCGGCCCGCAGCCGGTCCCGGTAGACCCGTCGCAGCGCCGAGCAGGTGACGATCGTGGAGTTGTGGGCACCGTCCCGTTGGGCGGTCCAGTCGGCGATCAGGTCGAGCCATGGCCACCGGTCGTCATCGGTGAGCGGGGTGCCCGAACTCATCTTGGCGATATTGCCGGCGGGGTGGAAGTCGTCGCCGTCGGCGATCGCCCAGCCCAGCCGGTTCTGTAGCGCATGGGCGACCGTCGACTTCCCGCAGCCGGCGACGCCCATCACCACCAAGTGTGTACAAGTCATCCTTGACCTCTCCCCAAGCATCTATGTGCTCAGTGAGATGACTCTAACTTGGAAACAGATGCTTAATCAAGAATCTAAGTACTCTTAATCTGAAGAGACGTGTGTCGTAGTTGTCGACGGGTATGCTTAGTGCCGCAGCCACCAAGCCCAGAAGGACCAGCCATGAGCACGACCGAACCCGGCATCCCGCTCCGCCACCACGGGATCGCCCGGGAGCTCGGCATCGAGATCATCGACGGCGCCTGGGCCGTCGGTCACTGCCGCACGCTGGAGGAGATCCAGTCCGGCTTCAACGTCTCCCGCACCGTGGCCCGGGAGGTCTCCCGCCAACTGGAGGCGATGGGGCTGGTCCGCACCCGTCGGCGGCTGGGACTGGTCGCGCAGCCGATCAGCGAGTGGACGGCGCTCGATCCGACCCTGATCGATTGGCGGCTGCACTCCTCCCAGCGGGAGGACCAGATCTACTCCCTCACCCAGCTCCGCTTGGCGGTCGAGCCCGCGGCGGCGGAGAGTGCCGCGCGGTTCGCGACCATCCACACCCGGGCGTCGTTGCTGCCGCTGGCCTTCGAGATGCGTCGTACCGGAGAGGCCGGGGAACTGTTCGAGTTCCTGAAGTACGACATCGAGTTCCACGCCACCCTGCTGAAGAACTGCGGCAACGAGCTGTTCGCTTCGCTCAGTGGTCTGGTCGCGGTCGTCCTGGAGGGGCGCACCGGGCAGGGCCTGATGCCGCTCCAGCCGAAACCCGAGGCACTGGACGGCCACGAGGCCGTCGCCGAGGCCGTCTTCCGCGGTGACCCGGCCGGCGCCCGCGCCGCGATGGAGGGCATCTTGCAGGAGGTCCGGGAGGCCTTCTGGGAGGCCGAGGAGGCCCGTATCGCCCGCGCGGCCAGTCCCCGGGTCGAGAAGATCCCCGGCGACACGCCGCTCCGGGCCAGAGGCTGATCGGATTCGCGTCCTCGGCGCCGCAACGGGGCGCCGAGCCGGACGCTCCGGACGCGACGAGGGCCGCCGGCGGTCCGCTGCCGGAACCGCCGACGACCCTGGGTCGAGCCGGCTACTTCTTGGCGATGGTGAACGCGGCGGTGGTGCTGCCGGCCATCAGGCCCGGGCCGGTCCAGGCGAAGTTGCGGGTCGAGGAGCCCTTCTTGAGCTTGTAGTTCAGCTTCCCGAGGACGCGGTCGTTCGACTCCTGGCTGTCCAGCAGCATGACCAGCATGTCGAAGTCCTCACTGATCGACTCGGCCACGCTGCCCCACTCGGCGCAGGAGCCGTCGGGGTCGCAGCCCTGCTCCGCGGCGAGCGAGGACACCTTCATGGTGCCCTTGCTCTTGGCCGACTTCGACAGCTTGATGGTGTACGCCGGGCCGTTGACCGTACCGGCCGGCTTGCCGTTGCTGGTCTTCTGGTACACGTTGCGCAGCGAGTAGCTGGTGTTCGGCTTGAGCTTGCTGCCGTCCAACGCCGACCACTTGCTCTTGTTCAGCCGCTGCACCTGCTTCACCTGGTACGAGACCGCTTCGGCGGACAGCAGCTTCAGGGTGACGCTGATGCCCGTGATGGTGGCGTTCTCGAAGCCCTGGCTGGTGATCGCCCAGGCGTCCTCGGCCGGAGGCGTGCCGATCTCGTCGGGAAAGTAGGAGCGATCGCTGACGATCTGGGAGTTGGTGAACGTGCCGGTGGCGCCGTTGGCCCGGCGGTAGCTGATCGTCCAGGTGACCTTGCCGGTGCCGGCGCCGACCTGGTCGAGCTGCTCGAACGCCGCCTGACCGGTCAGCGTTGCAACGGCGGGGGCGGCGTTGTCCTGGTCGGCGACCTTGGTGGCGTAGCTGGCGATCTGCTTGCCCGACGGGTTCTGCACGTTCACCGTCACCGGGAAGCTGGACACGGCGCCGATGGTGCCGCGGATCCCAGCGTTGCGGTCCTGGGTGATCATCCCGATCGGGGCGCCGATCTCGGAGACCTCCTTGTAGGAGCCGACCCAACCGGTGCCGTCGGGCACGACCATCGCCGCCGAGGCGTTCGACATCAGCAGCGAGACCTTGCCCCCGAGGGTCATCGGATGTCCGAAGGCCCACACCGTGTTACCGCAGATCGCGGTGACGGTGCCGATCGAGCCGACGACGAGGTCTCCGCTGGTCAGGGTGACCGCGATGTTGCCGCCGGCCACCAGCGGTTCGGTGACGCCGGAGGTGGACTGCGCCGCGGCCGGCTGGAAGGTGCGGCTGCGCAGCAGCTCGGCGGCGGAGGCGGTCTTCGGCGTCCGGGCCAGCGTCCGGTTGGCGAAGGCGTTCTGCTTGGTGCCGGCGGGCCCGGCCACGTTGACCGTCTTCACCGGGGTCAGCGCGCTGCCGTTGAGGCTGGCACCGGCCACCTTCGCCCCGGCCGTCGTGGTCTTCAGGTTCCCCTTGGTCAACGGGACCCGAGCGACCTGTTCGAGGCCGGTGTTGCCGATGTTCTTCATGTACTCGGCGGGGGTCACGCCGGCGATCGGCAGGTTGTCGTAGTTGAGCGAGTAGGCGACCGCTCCGATCAGCCGTCCGTCGGAGGCGTAGACCGGCGAACCGGACATGCCGGCCCAGATGCCCGCCGGCTTCAGGCCGTTGGTGCCGTCGATGGTCGGATTGCTCAGCCGGAACAGCAGCAGGTCCTTGTCCTTGCCGAGGGCATCGTCGATGAAGCCGATGTACGAGCCGGTGAACCCTTCGGGCGTCGTGCCCTTCGAGACGGTGAGGCCGGTCACGGATTCGCCGCCGACCCAGGCGCGGGCCTCGCTCACCGGGACGTAGGGCTGGGTGCCGTCGGTGCAGAAGCCCGGGCTGGCTGCCAGCGCGGACGGAGCGACCGGAGCCGCCGCGACCATGCCGACGCCCAGCGCCGTGGCGGTGAGCAGGGCTCCCAGTCGCGACGTCCGGCGACGGGTCGAGAGCCGTGGGCGGGGGGTGGTTGGGGCGCCCGGCGCGGCGGCTGTGCGGCGTCCCTCTTCGGTCGGATCGATCATCGATCCGCTCCTGTTCTGTCCGGGAGGGGTGGGTCAGGCCGGACGGCGGCGTCGGGCATGCATGAACCGCGGTCCCCCGAACTCATCCCCGCGGTTCGCGTTCAACGTAGCAGCCCGAAAAAGAGCAATTCTTGCGTCGCAAGGGCCGTTCGTCCCCGCGCGAAAAGTGCCCGGTCGCCAGGTGTCCCGGCTACTCCGTGTCGGGCGTCTCGGCCAGGTAGACCCAGCGTCCGCCGCGCCGGACGAAGGCGGAGCGTTCGGTGACCGAGCCGCGCCGGCCGTCCGCGCTCCAGTGGGCGACGAAGCCGACGATTCCCATCAGGTCGTCCTCGGCGCCGTCCACCCGGTCGAGGATCTCCAGGCGTTCCCAGCGACGGTCATCGAGTTCCAGGGTGTCGGGACGGGTGCGCGGGTGCCAGGTGCGCAGCAGGTACTCGGCGTCGGCGAGGGCGAAGGCGGTGTAGCGCGACCGCATCAGAGCCTCGGCGGTGGCCGGCCAGGTCTCCCGGCGGAGATGGGGGGCGCAGCAGTCGGCGTAGCGTCCGCCGCCGCAGGGGCAGTCGGCGGCGCCGGGCAGATCGGTCATCGACGCCATGGTGTCACGCCCGGCCGGGGAAATCAGTCGCGGGCGAGGATACGGGCGGTCGGCAGTCGATTCAGCAAGGTTGCGGGCAGCACCGCCACAAGCGCTGAGAGCGCGACCGCAGCGCTCGCCACCGCGGCGCCGACAGCTGCGACGCCGGCGTCCACGGGACCCAGGAAGGACGAGATGAACCCGAGGCCCATGGCCACACCGAATGTCGATCCCACCAGTCCGATGATTGCGGCTTGGGTGAGCAGTGCCAATCCAAGCGCCCGGTCGGACCAACCGACCGCTTGCAGGACGGCGTAGCTGGGCGCGTCCTCGAACAAGGACAGAGTTAGGACTGTCGCCACCGCGGTGAGCCCGAGGACCGCCAGGAGGACGGCCGCGGCGGTGTCCGGTCCCCTGACCTGCAGGGCAACGGCGTCGCCGAGGAACGATCCGACGACAGCACCGTTGAAGGACGACACGATGTTGGCAAGGATGACCGCTGGGGCCACAGCGAACACGATGGCGAGGCCGCCCAGCAGCGCGCGACCGGGTCGCCTCAACATCATGATCAGGCCCAGCGTGGCCGGCCCGCTGAGCACGGCGCGGCTGCGCGAACGCCCACGATCCGGGGGACGGAATGCATCCATCGGCGTGACCCGTCTGGCAAGGAGGGTCGCAGCAAGACCGGGCAGCAGTGCGAGCAGAGCTCCGAGGGGCACCGCAAGTGTGACTTGCAGCCACGGGACGTCAACGCCGAAGACGGCTGCGACCGGCCAGGCGACCAGTGCCCCGAGTACCCCGGATGCGATCCCAAGGATGGCCAGTTCAAGACTAATCAGTGCACTGATGCTGCCGGGGCGCCAGCCTAGGCACGCCAGTGTCGCGAGCTCACGTCGCCTGGCGTTGACCGACGCTGTGGCGATCAGCGCCACCGTGAGTGCGGATGAAGCCAGGATGATCACGAACAGAATCAGGCTCTTGATGTCCAGGGCATCGCTGATTGCTACAGCGACGCCCTTCTTGGTCCAACGCTCGTTGAGCAGCAGGGCCGGAGTTCCGGAGTCCGTGGCGGGGAGTTGGACCTGGCGATTCTGCAGGGACGCACCAATGGTGATGTCCACGTCGAGGCCGGTGCGAGTGTGGATCTGGTCGGCGACCTGGCGGATCCGCTCGCGCTCGACGACACCCATGCCAGCGACCCCCGACACGCGCACCCTGATGCTGCTCACCGGTGCTTCGCGGCTGAGGCCACCGAACGACTCCCAGAACATCGGCAGAGCTTGGAGCGGCACCAACAATGCTGGCGCGGGCTGGACATAACCCGAAGGGTTGAGATCGGACAGGAGCCGGTTGTCGCCCAGAACGGCCCGCGAGGAAGCGTCGGCGCCCTCCAAGTAGGAGGATCTGTATGTTTCGAGAGGAACCTCATTCAACTCCGACGGTCGGGGGAGCCGGTCGGGGTCGTACTTGCCAACGATCTTGAACGAAACGAACTTGTCACGTGCTGTCTTGGGTTGTCCCTTGACCTGGCGGTAGCCGGTGTCCGTCGCACTGGGTGGCAAGGGAAAGAAGACATCGGGGTTGTCGATTGGTCTCCAGACCGCCGGGTCGAAGGCGACGACCTGGGGCGCGAGAGGGTTGGTCTGCGAGTAGCGCACGTCTCCTGGCTGGTTGAGCGCTTCCATGAAGAGCGACGGATCAGCCCGCCCGGCCGTCGTGTCCACCTGCGCAGCGATATCGCGGCGGTAGGTTTCCGCCGCGTCTCGCTCCACTCGTGCGACGGTTCTGACCGCGGACGCCTCCTGCACGAGCGTGCGGCGCCGTTGCGCGTCCTTGGTGGCGAGCACCTTGTCGATCACCGCTTCCGGGATCTCATCGACGCTGAGGGTGGCCCTGAAGTCCAACGGGAGAGCGGCGGCCATCACTGCGGTCGCGGCCTCGACCGGCGCCGGACCGCTGCTGTCGGTTGAGAAGGAGTCGGTGTCGGTCAGTCCGCGTCCCTCGATGATCGCCCGGTCCAGTCCGGTCAGTCGAGCCTCCGCCTCGGGATCAACCGCGGCAACGGTGAGCGGCATGCTGAACAGTACTTCGACCCGCGGCGCGACTGCCCGGTCGGTGCGGGCGCTCCAGCACCGTTGGTCGAAGGCGCCGGCCGGCGATGAGGGAGCACCACCGGCATCTGATGCGAGGCAGGCGCTGATCACCCGACCGTTGCGCCGCTCGCGAAGCTCGGGGCTGCTGGCCGTTACCGGTCCCTCGACCGGGTCGACCGAGGTGAGTTCGTTGCGGGTCAGGTAGAGGTAGCCGCTCTGGTTCGTGGTGACCCCGGTCCCGTTCCGGGCCGAGCCTGTCAGTTGAAACCGAACCATGGCGCGGTCCTGATTACCCAGCACCGAGCGGACGTCCACGGCGGTGAGGACGCTGCGCATGGTCTGACCCAGCACGGCTACCGGCGCCGCGATCTCGACCCCGGGCACCTCCCTGACGGACTGGACCTGGTCGAGCGCGATGCCGCCGTACTGACCGGACAGGAAGTTGGGTCGCACGACACCTTCCGCCCGCTCGATGTCACTGGCTGAGCCGTGAGGGCGAACCAGGATGTCGTAGGTCGACCGGTAGTTGTCCGCGACCTGTTCGGTGACTCTGAGCTGCTGCGTGCGCACGGTTCCGGTCAGCACGACGAAGCTTGTGGTCGCAACCAGAATTGCCATCGCCGCAGCGGCGCTGCGGCGCCAGTCCCCCCGCAGATTCGCCAGGGCGGAATCGACCAAACCCATACTCATCATGCGTCGACGGGCGTTTCGGAGCGTCGGACACGACCATCGCGCACTTCGAGCACGTCATCACATGAGGCGGCAATGCCTCCGTCGTGCGTGGCGATTACCATCGTTACGGAGTAGCGCTCCTGCACTTCTGAGAGCAGTCGCACGATCTGCGCGGCGGTCGTCGAGTCGAGGTTCCCGGTGGGCTCGTCCGCCAAGAGCAGCGATGGCCGCACAACGAGGGAGCGTGCAATGGCGACTCTCTGCTGCTGTCCGCCGGACAATTGCTCAGGATATGCCGTTGCCCGATCCGCAAGGCCGACCGCCTCAAGCATCTCCAGCGAACGCTTTTTCCGCTCAGTACCCGAGCAGCGGCCGACCAGGGGTGCGGCGACATTGTCGAGCACAGTAAGTGCCGGCAGCAGGTGAAACTGCTGGAACACGAATCCAACGCCCGCGCGGTAGTCGGCCAATCTTCGACGGTTGAGGCTGGTTATATCGGTTCCGTCCACGACAATTCGACCCTCATCGGGAACGTCGACGGCGCCCATCAAGTGCAGCAGAGTCGACTTCCCCGAGCCAGAGGCGCCGACAAGTGCTGTCCTTGTCCCCTCAGCGATCTCGATGGTCACCGCGTCCGCCGCGCGCAGTACCGAGCCATCTCCCAACGAGTACAGCTTTGAAACGGCATCCAACCTGACCAGGGCCGACATCATGCTTCTCCTCGTCCGGTGCGATCAGACTGAACAGCGTAGCTCACGGATGCCTATCGCTGACCGAGGAGCGACCTGTTGCGAATCCTGGGACGTGCCGCACTTCTTGCAGAAGTCGGCTCGGATGGAACGCATATTCGTGCACAGTCGGATGACCGATCTCCGGTTGAGAGGTGACCTCTGAAGCGCTAGCTGACCTGGGCGTCCGCCTGATAGAGACTCCATCCCGTCCCGCAGGTGGCGGAAGAACTGTAGGGATCGCCCTGGATTCTCCAGGTGCCATACCAGTTGTTGTAATCCCAGGATCCAGATGGTGTCTGATACCTACACTTGGCGACGGCGCGGAACTTGGTACCAGAGGCCGACGTGTAGCAATAGGCAGTCACCGTGTTTCCGGATGAATTCGCGGTACAGTACGCGGGAACTGCTGCCGCAGGAGTGGCAGCCCATGTGGCCGTGCCCAGAGTGAGGACGGCCACAGCGGCGAAGACTCTGACGGTTTGGAACTTCATGAGCGCTCTCCTTTCGATGGGGGTTCAAGACTTGCGATTACCGGTCGAGAACGCTCAAGTTGAAGACTGGCAGGGGTGCCGCTTTGAAGTCAAGCGGTAGCTGAAGACGCGAAAGAAGAGAGACCCGGGTGTGCGCGTCAGTTCCGTCGGGTGGAGAACTGGCGTTCGCTACTCTTCCGAGGATAGCCGTGACGACACGGCAAGGCCGGGACGTCCCCACGACCTCCAACCCGGCCGCCCACGACAGGTGGTGGGCAGGGGCAGCCGGCGGCGCCGGGTAGGTCGGTCATCGACGCCATGGTGTCACGCCCGGTCGGCTCCGTCCTGCTCGAGCAGCGCCAACTCTTCGTCGACATAGGGGTCGTCGCGGCCGGAGGCCGTCAGGTCGGCCTTGAGCGCGCGCTGCCCCGCCAGCGCCTCGTCGGTGCGGCCCAGGTTCCGCAGCGCCCACGCCACCATCCAGCGGGCGACCCGGGTCGCCTTGGCGTCCGTGCCGGTGCGGCGTTCGGCCAGCGCCTCCTCGAAGGCCGCCAGGGCCTCCTCCCATTGCCCGAGGTCGCTGTGCGCCATGCCGAGGTTGTTGAGAATGGACGCCGTCCAGGCCCGCGCCGCGGGGTCGGTCGAGGCGCGGGTCCGCTGCAGGATGGCGCGGGTGTAGCCGAGCTGTTCATCGCCGGTCAGGACGAGCGCGACCATGTGCATCGCGTCCACCGCGAGGGCGTCCAGGCCGGCGGCGTCGGCGGCGGTCACCGCCGCTCGGAACAGGGGCGCGGCGGCGTCCGGAGCTCCGCTGGAGCGGTGCACCCGGCCACGTTCGAGCAGCACCCGCACCTCGACCTCCGGCTCGGTGGAGGCGATGCCGTCGAGCACGGCCAGTGCCTCGGCGAAGCGTCCCTGCAGCCCGAGCGCGCGGGCGACCTGGGTCTGCAGCACGGCCACGTCGGACGCGTCGGCGCCGGCCATCGCCGCACGCAGCCGCAGCTCGGAACCGGCCGGGTCGTCGAAGTCCCACAGCGGGCGGGGATCGATCATCGCCCCAGTGTGCTGCCGCTTCCCACCGCCGACAACCGCGGCGCTGGGCATAGGCTGACGCCGGCCGACGGCGACGAGGGGAGCAGCGCGGCATGGGGACGGAACCGGTCATCGAATCCAGCTGGGCGGCGCCCGAATCGGTCTACGACCGCCGCGCGGCGGCCTACGACGCGATGGTCGGCTCCCGGCTCTACAACCGGCTGGCCTGGGGCACCGATCCGGACGACTACGCCGCGTTCGCCCGCCGGGCGGTGGCCTCCGCCGACGGCCCGCTGCTCGACGTCGCCGCCGGCACCGCGACGGCGACCGCGGACGCCTACCTGGCGAGCCGGCGTCCGGTAGTGGTCACGGATCGCTCCCGGGGCATGCTCGCCCTGGCCGCGCGGCGGCTCACCGTCGACGGACGCCCCCGCCCCGACACCCGCTTCGTGCAGGCGGACGCCTACGCCCTGCCGTTCCCGCCGGGCGGGTTCGACACCGTGCTCTGCCTCGGCTTCCTGCACCTGGTCGACGACCTGACCGGATTCGTGGACGGGCTGCTCGCCCAGCTGCGGCCGGGCGGACGGCTGTTCGCCAGTTCGCTGGTGTCGGCGGGCGGGTTCGGCACCCGCTATCTGCGGCTGCTGCACCGGCTCGGCGAGGTGGCGGCGCCGCGCACCGCCGGGCAGCTGGCCGATCGGTTCGGCGTCCCGGTGCGGCGCCGGGG
>CALMIQ010000372.1 GCA_937863965.1 uncultured Micropruina sp. | reverse complement strand
GTTCAAGGAACCGTCCCGATTCGGTTCACCCGCCCAGGGCTTTCGTCATCCCGGCGCAAGCCGGGATCTCGGCCCCCGACTCCGCAGTTGCGCAAGGGGGCCCCGGGGCGCGTCCGGGATGACGGACGGCGGAAGAGCCGGCCGCGGGAGCACCCACGACGTCCCCGGCCTTCTGGACGTCGCGAGATGGCGCGGCATCGGACCTACCGGCTCGCCTGATCGCCTCAACCGGCTGCCCCGATCGCGCGCCATTTCGCGGACGTCGACCGCGTCGACGGGCCGCCGGGTGCAGTCAGGGATCCCGGCGTACGCCGGGATGACGAGAAGGGTCTCGCCGGATGACGAGAAGGGTCTCGACAGGCTCGACCGGCGGAGGCCAGGGCCCGCCGGCGGCCCCTAGTGCTCGATCTTCTTGGGGTCCAGGATGCCGCTGATGGTGGGCTCGAAGGCTGGGCCGAGCTGCTTGACCGCGAGGCGGCCGACCAGCTGCTGTTCGGTGGTGACCCGCTCGGAGCGTCCGCTGCCGAGGAAGGTGATCGTCCAGTGCAGCAGCGTGGTGATCCGGTTCTTGAAGCCGACCACGTAGATCAGGTGCAGGCCCAGCCAGGCCAGCCAGGCCATGAAACCACTCCATTGCACCTTGTCGTTGACCTTCGCGACCGCGCCGAAGCGGCTGATCACCGCCATCGAACCCTTGTCGTAGTAGCTGAACTTGTCGGTGACCGGGTGGCCGCTCAGCTCGCCGATGATCTTCTTGGCGGCGTAGCGTCCACCCTGGATGGCGACCTGGGCGACGCCGGGCAGCCGGTCCAGGCTCATCATGTCGCCGACCACGAACACCTCGGGATGGCCGGGCAGGGTCAGGTCGGGCTCCACCGGGACGCGGCCGGCCCGGTCGACCTCCACACCCGACTGCTCGGCCAGCGTCTTGCCCAGCGGGCTGGCCTGCACACCGGCTGCCCACACCTTGCAGATCGCGTCCACCCGCTCGGTGGTGCCGTCCTGGTATTTCACGTCGAGGCCGGTGGCGTCCAGGTTGGTCACCATCGCGCCGAGCTTGATCTCGACGCCGATCCGTTCGAGTTCCTTCTTGGCGGCGGCCGACAGCTTCTCGCCGAACGGCGGCAGCACGACCGGGGCGGCGTCCAGCAGCAGGACGCGGCACTGCCGGGTGTCGATGTTGCGGAACGACTCGACCAGGGTCTTGTGGCACAGCTCGACGATCTGACCGGCGAGTTCCACGCCGGTCGGGCCGGCGCCCACCACCACGAAGGTCATCAGCGACCGACGCTCGGCGGCGTCCTGGCTGAGCTCGGCCATTTCGAGGGCGCCGAAGATGCGGGCCCGCAACTCCAGCGCGTCGTCAATGGTCTTCATGCCCGGCGCGAAGGTGGCGAAGTGGTCGTTGCCGAAGTAGGACTGCCCGGCGCCGGCGGCGACGATCAGGTAGTCGTAACGCAGGATGATCTGCTTGGAGAGCTTCTCGCCGATCACGATCCGCGAGTCGAGGTTGATCTTGTTCACCTCGCCCAGCAGGACCCGCGCGTTCTTCTGCTTGCGCAGGATGTCGCGGGTCGCGGGCGCGATCTCGCCGCTGGACAGGATGCCGGTGGCCACCTGATAGAGCAGCGGCTGGAACAGGTGCGCGGTGGTCTTGCTGATCAGGGTGATGTCGACATCGGCCTTGGCGAGGGCCTGGGCGGAGAACAACCCACCGAACCCGGATCCGATGATGACGACGTGAGGACGAGGCATATCCAACTCCAAGGTTTTCTCGGTGCAGTATCGGCTTGAGTCTGCCGCCCGGCGCACCGGACTGGCAAGCTCAAATGCGCAGGAGAATGCTCAGGTGGACCGCGAAACCACCTGATCGCACAACTCGTAGAGTGCGTCCCGGGCTGCCGACTCCGGCAGCTGCGACAGAAGTTCCTTGGCGAGCTGCGCCCGGCGATCCACCTCGGCCCGGGCCGTGGCCAGCGCCGGGTGGGCGCGCATCAGCTCCAGGGCCTCGGCCAGCTCGTCGGCGTCGGTGATCCGGCGTCCGATCAGTTCCCGCAGCCGGGTGTCGGCCGGGTCGGCGGCCGCCTTCACCAGCAGCGTGGGCAGCGTCCACACCCCCTCGCGCAGATCGGTGCCCGGCGTCTTCCCGGTGCTGTCGCTGGCGATGTCGATGATGTCGTCGGAGAGCTGGAAGACCACACCGATCTCCTCGCCGAACGCCGCCAGCGCACGCAGCACCGGTTCGGACGCCCCGCACACCATGCCGCCGAACACCGCCGAGGCGGCGATCAGCGAACCCGTCTTGTCGGCCACCACCTGCAGGTAGTGCGCCACCGGGTCGTCGTCACCGGACGGGCCGCGGGTCTCGGCGATCTGCCCCTGCACCAGGCGCGCGAAGGTCTCGGCCTGCAGCGCCACGTAGTCGACCCCCAGGGTGGCGACGATCGAGGACGCCCGGGCGAACAGGAAGTCGCCGATCATGATCGCCACCGAATTGCTCCACCGATGGTTGGCGCTCTCGGCACCGCGACGCAGGTCGGCCTCGTCCATCACGTCGTCGTGGTAGAGGCTGGCGACATGGGTCAGTTCGACGACCATCGCGGCCCGCTCCACGGCGTCCTGATCGGCACCCGCATACAGCTGCGAGGCGAGCACCACCAGCAGCGGCCGGAACCGCTTTCCGCCGGCGTTGATGATGTGCGTGGCCACCTCGGTCACGAACGGCGTGTCACCGAAGGCGGAGGCGCCCAGGCGATCCTCGATGGACATCAACCGGTCGCCGACCGACTGCGCGAACGTTGAGTCGACGCCGATCTCGAGAGTCACACTTCTCCTTGCTCAAATCTTGGGCAGGCAGGGTCAGTTTAGGGCATGCCCGACGGCCCTCCGGCCGACTCCGGGAACAGGCGCACCGCCCGGCGCACTACGAGATCCCGGCATCCGCCGGGATGACGAGGGAGGCCGGGATGACGAGGGA
>CALMIQ010000371.1 GCA_937863965.1 uncultured Micropruina sp. | reverse complement strand
GCTGGTGACCGGCGGCACCGGCTATCTGGCCGCCTGGTGCATCGCGACCCTGCTGCGGCGCGGTTACCGGGTCCGGACCACGGTGCGCGATGCGGGCAAGGCCGACCGGGTGCGCAGCGCGATCACCCGTGCCGGCGCCCCGGCGGACGGCCTGGAGTTCGCGGTCGCCGACCTCCTCGGCGACGACGGCTGGCCGGACGCCATGGCGGGCTGCTCCGGCGTCCTGCACGTCGCCTCGCCGCTGACCGCGACCAGGGACGCCGAGGCCGTGATCCGTCCGGCGGTGGACGGCACCCTGCGGGTGCTGCGGGCGGCCCGGGACGCCGGCGTCCGACGGGTGGTGTACACCTCCAGCTGCGGAGCGGTCTACTACGGCCATCCCGACCGGCCGACGCCGTTCGACGAGTCGGACTGGACGATCATCGGCGGCGGCCCGATGAGCGCCTACGTGACCTCCAAGGCGCTCGCCGAGCGGGCCGCCTGGGACTTCCTCGCCGCCGAGGGCGGCGACCTCCAACTGACGGTGGTCAACCCGGCCGGCATCTTCGGCCCGGCGCTCAGCCCGGAGGCGACCTCGTCCCTGGGGCTGATCCGCACCCTGCTGGGCGGGACGCCGGGCGTCCCCAACCTGTGGATGGGCATCGTCGACGTCCGCGACGTCGCCGAGCTGCACCTGCTGGCGCTGGAGTCACCGGAAGCGGCCGGCGAGCGATTCATCGCCTGGGGCGCCGGCCCGGTCTCGATGCCCCAGATCGCGGCGCTGCTGCGCGAACGGCTCGGCACGGACGCCGCCCGCGTCCCGCGGCGCACCCTGCCGGACTGGCTGGTCCGGCTGGCCGGCCGCTTCGACACCGAGATCGGCGACCTGGTCCCGCTGCTCGGCCAGCGCCGGACGGCGACCAGCGCGAAGGCCCGTCGGCTGCTCGGGTGGACCCCGCGGCCCTGGCAGGACACCATCGAGGAGTCGGCCAGGTGCCTGGTCGCCTACCAGTCATGACCCACGACCTACCACCCACCGGGCAGCAAAAGTCCGACACGAGTCGAGCAAGAGTTCGACAGGATGCCAGCAAAAGTTCGGCCTGGGATCAGCAAAAGTTCGAGCTGCGATACGCTCGTGCTTGTCCGCAACCTGCCAGACCGCCTTCGAGCTGCGTGGTTCGACAGCTACCTCGATCGCCTGCTCACCCGCGACGTCTACGACGTGTCGCGTGGCTTGTCCAGCGATCGGTTGAGCGCCGTGCTGCGACTCGTCGCGGCGAATCAGGGCGGGGAACTCGTCCCCACCCGCCTCGCCGACGCACTGTCCATACCCAAGTCGACCATCAACACCTATCTGGCTGCGCTGGCGACGCTCTACCTGACCAACGATCTGCCGCCCTGGGGTGCGAATCTCACCAAACGCGAGATCGGCCGCCACAAGGTCGCGGTCGCCGACTGCGGGCTCGCAGCAAGACTCGCCCGACTCCGCGCGACGGCTCTCGAGTCACTGACTGCAGCGACCGCGCTCGGTGCTCAACTCGAGGCGTTCGTGGCCGGCGAACTGACCAAGCAACGCGGCTGGTCGGCCGAGGAGTACGACCTCTATCACTTCCGGGATCGGAACGGGCTCGAGGTGGACCTCGTGATCGAGTACGGCGACGGTCGCGTCTTCCTCATCGAGGTGAAGGCGTCCTCCACGTATCGGAGCGATCACGTGCGCGGCATCCGGCAGCTGGCCGACCGCCTCGGCGACCGGTTCATCGGTGGCGCCGTGCTGGGTCTGTCGACCGAGCCCCTCCAACTCGCCCAGGGCATCTGGGGGCTCCCGCTGTCGACTCTCTGGGAGCACTCCTGACCGCTGGCGGATCTCGACCGCTAACCGCGCAACAGGTCGGTGAAGTCGATGTCCACGTCGAACTCGTCGGCCACGTCGGTGCCGGGACGCTCGACCACCAGCTCGGCGAAGGCCCGGGACGCCGCCTCGATCCGCTTGCCCAGGTGGCCGGACGGGTCTCCCCAGTCGCCGGTCGCGGCGAACACCCCGAGCGGGGCGATCGCCGCCTTCAGGTAGTGGAACAGCGGCAGCAGGGCGGTGTCGATCACCAGAGAGTGCCGGGCGGTCCCGCCGGTCGCGGCCAGCAGCACCGGCCGGGCGTGCATCGCGCCCTCGTCCAGCAGGTCGAAGAACATCTTGAACAGCCCCGAGTAGGAGGCGTTGAAGACCGGGCTGACCACGATCACTCCGACCGCCCGGCCGACCGCGGCGTAGGCGTCCGCGAGCGCCGGGGAGGGCACCTGGCTGGTCAGGTGGTGGGCCAGGTCGCTGGCCAGCGTGCGCAGTTCGATGTGCCGCACCTCGACCGGCGCGCCGGCGGTGGCCAGCACCCGCTGGCTGGCCTGGGCCAGCCGGTCGGCCAGCAGCTGGCTGGACGACGGGGTGCCGACGCCGGCGCTGATCACCACCAGGGTGCGCTCGCTCATCGGGGTTCTCCGCTCTCGGCGGCCTGGTACGGGCTGCGTCCGGTCACGTCGTCGACGGCGATCGCGGGCTCATCGACGGACTGCTCGGCGGACGCCCGCTCGGCCAGCGCGGCGGCCACCAGCGAGGCGTGCGTGGGAGCCTCGGGAACCTGCGCCGGACGCCCCTGGGCGAAGCCCTCGCGCAGCGCGGGCAGGATCTCGCCCAGCAGGTCGAGTTGCTCCAGCACGGTCTTCAGCGGCAGGCCGGCGTGGTCGACCAGGAAGAGCTGGCGCTGGTAGTCGCCGACCTGATCGCGGAACGAGAGCGTCCGCTCGATCACCTGCTGCGGCGAGCCGACGGTGAGCGGGGTCTGCGCGGCGAAATCCTCCATGCTCGGGCCGTGGCCGTAGACCGGCGCGTTGTCGAAGTAGGGCCGGAACTCAGCGACGGCGTCCTGGCTGTTGCGGCGCATGAAGAACTGTCCGCCCAGCCCGACGATGGCGGTGTCGGCCGGGCCGTGGCCGTAGTGCTCCCAGCGGCGGCGGTACAGGTTGACCATCTGCCGGGTGTGGCTCATCGGCCAGAAGATGTTGTTGTGGAAGAAGCCGTCGCCGTAGAAGGCGGCCTGCTCGGCGATCTCCGGGCTGCGGATCGAGCCGTGCCAGACGAACGGCGGTACGCCGTCCAGCGGCTGCGGGGCAAGGGTGAAGCCCTGCAGCGGCGTCCGGAACTTGCCCTCCCAGTCGACCACCGGCTCGCGCCACAGCCGACGCAGCAGCGCGTAGTTCTCCACGGCCAGGCTGATCCCGTCGCGGATGTCCTTGCCGAACCAGGGGTAGACCGGACCGGTGTTGCCGCGTCCCAGCATCAGGTCGACCCGGCCGTCGGCCAGGTGCTGCAGCACCGAGTAGTCCTCGGCGATCTTCACCGGGTCGTTGGTGGTGATCAGCGTGGTCGCGGTGGACAGGATGATCCGGTCGGTCTTCGCGGCGATGTAGCCGAGCAGGGTGGTCGGGCTGGAGGGGTGGAACGGCGGATTGTGGTGCTCGCCGGTCGCGAACACGTCCAGGCCCACTTCCTCGGCCTTCAACGCGATGGCGACCGCGGACTTGATCCGGTCGTGCTCGGTCGGGGTGACCCCGTTGGTCGGATCGGTGGTGATGTCGCCGACGCTGAAGATGCCGAACTGCATTGCTGCTCCCAAAGTAGTTGCTGTTTCAACTATACGGTCGAACGCCGCCCGCCGACAGACTATTCCGCGTCGATCCGAGCGTTATGCGCCGGCCGCGCGGTCGCCGTCGAGCGTCGCGCGGAGTTCTGAGCGTTCTGGCCGACACACCCCTGCCCCAGAACGCTCGAGTCGGCGCGCGTGGTCCGACTCCGTTGTTCCGGACGGTCTGCTCTTGTCACACTGAGGCGTGCACGACGTGGAGGTGGCCCGCGACCTGTTGCGGCAGGCCGACCGGATCGCGGTGCTCACCGGCGCCGGCATCTCGACGGCATCCGGCATCGGCGATTTCCGCGGGCCGCAGGGCCGCTGGACCCTCGACCCGGACGCCGAACGCGTCTCCACGCTGTCCTGGTACCTGCGCGATCCCCAGGTCCGGGCCAAGGCCTGGCGGTTCCGCGCCGAGTCGCCGGTCTACGACGCCGAACCCAATGCGGCCCATCGCGCCCTCGTCGGCCTGGAACACGGCGCCCGGCTGACCGGGCTGATCACCCAGAACACCGACGGCCTGCACCAACTGGCCGGCTCCAATCCCGAACTGGTCATCGAGCTGCACGGCAACAGCCGCACCTGGCGCTGCGAGTCGTGCCGGGCCACCGGGCCGATGACCGAGATGGTGCACCGGGTGCACCGGGGCGAGACCGACCCGCGGTGCCCCTTCGATGGCGGAATCGTGCGCGCCACCACGATCCTGTTCGAGGAGAACCTGAACCCGGCCCACATCGACGCCGCACTGGCCGCGGTCGAAGAGGCCGACGTGCTGCTGGTGATCGGCACCTCGCTGACCGTCCACCCGGCCGCCGGGCTGGTGCCGTACGCCCACCGTCGGGGTGCGGCGGTGATCATCGTGAACGGAGAGCCGACCGACTACGACGCCCTCGCCCGATCGGTGCACCGCGAACCGATCGTCGAGGTCGTTCCGGCCCTGCTGAGTTGAGCGCCAGGGGTCGCTCGAGCCCCGCACTGTGCGCGTCGCGGCCCAGGTGCTGGCGTCGGGGCGTCCCAGCGGGTTAGATGCCTGCAACACCAACGGGACGCCGGATGCGCACACGGAAAGTTGCAGCATGGTCACAATCGATCAACGATCGGGCCACCGAGCTTCGTTTGCGTGTCCTCTCCCGCAATAGTTCTCGACATCATCGCGACGGCGTGTCGCGAGCAACAAGGAGGAAATGTGCGTAACAAGAAGCTGCTCGGGGGCGCCGCCGCCCTGTTGAGCGCGTCACTGTTGTTCACCGCCTGCGGTAGTCGGACCGAGCCGGGCACCGGCAGCACCGACGGCGCCACCAAGACCGCGAAGATCGGTGTGATCGCACCACTCACCGGCGACCTGTCGGTGATGGGTCTCGGCATCAAGAACTCGGTCGACCTGGCGATCAAGCAGGCCAACGACAGCAACGCGATCCCCGGCTGGAAGCTCGAGCTGGCTGCTGAGGACGACCAGGCCACCGCCGACGTCGGCGCCAATGCCGCCACCAAGCTGGCCGCGGACGACCAGGTGATCGGTGTCGTCGGCACCCTGAACTCGGGCGTCGCCCAGCCGGTTCAGCCGATCCTGAACGACGCCAAGATCGTGATGGTGTCGCCGGCCAACACCAGCCCCAACCTGACCCAGGGTGCCGATCTCACCAAGCCGAGCCGCACCTACGCCGGGTACTTCCGGGTCTGCACCACCGACGCCATCCAGGGTCCGTTCGCCGCGCAGTACCTGTTCGAGTCGGGCATCAAGAAGCTGGCCGTCGTGCATGACAAGAAGCCCTACGGTCAGGGCCTCGCCGGTGCGGTCGCCAAGAAGTTCACCGAACTCGGCGGTGACGTCGTCGCCAGCGAGACGGTGAACAAGGACGACAAGGACTTCTCCACGGTCATCGACCTGGTCAAGGCCAAGAGTCCCCAGGCGGTGTACTTCGGAACCGAGTTCCAGTTGGCCGGCCCGATGAGCAAGCAAATGAAGGACAAGGGCCTGAACGTTCCGCTGATGGGCGGCGACGGCATCTACGACGCCAAGTTCATCTCGCTGGCGGGTGCCAAGTCGGACGGCGACCTGGCCACCTCGGTGGGCGCTCCGATCGAGTCGCTGGCCTCCGGCAAGTCGTACGTCGACGCCTACAAGGCCGCCGGGTACTCCGACGGCTACTCCGCCTACGGCGCCTACGCCTACGACGCCGCGAACGCGATCATCGCCGCGCTGAAGACGTCACTGGCCAGCGCGACCGACGCCAAGTCGGCCCGCCAGGCGACGATCGACGCCATCGCCTCGGTGAGCTTCGACGGCGCCACCGGCAAGGTCGGCTTCGACCAGTACGGCGACGCGATCACCAAGACGCTCACCGTCTACGTGGTCGAGGGCGGCAAGTGGGTGCCGAAGCAGACCGGCGAGCTGAAGTAAGCATCGACACTGATTCTGTGGGGAGTCGCTTCCGGGCGGCTCCCCACAGTCGGGATGGGAGGCGGGCGTGACGTTTTTCCTCGACCAGTTGCTGAACGGCCTGTCGCTCGGCGCGCTGTACGCGCTGATCGCCGTCGGCTACACGGTGGTCTACGGCATCATCCAACTGATCAACTTCGCCCACGGCGAGATCTTCATGATCGGCGCCTTCGGGGCGCTGTCCACCTGGATCGTCCTGAGCTGGGTGACGGGCGGCTCCACGGCCTGGTGGAACCTGCCGCTGATGCTGGTCGGCGGCATGCTCGTGGCGGTGCTCACCGCGGTGGTGATGGAGAGGTTCGCCTACCGTCCGCTGCGCAACGCCCCGCGGCTGGCGCCACTGATCACGGCGATCGGCATCTCGATCTTCCTGCAGGAGTTCGTCCGGCTGTTCTACGGCCGGATCCCCGGCTTCCCGGACGCCAAGTCGGCCATTCCGTTCCCGCAGATCGAGTTCTTCACCGGGGACGCCGTCAACGTCGGCGGCCTGCTGATCCATCGCGGCAACTTCTTCGTGGTCGGCGCGCTCGGCGTCTGCTGGGCGTTCCTGTGGTGGTTCGTCAACAAGACCGGCACCGGACGCGCCATGCAGGCGGTCTCGCAGGATCCGGACACCTCCCGGCTGATGGGCATCGACGTCGACCGGATCATCGTGATCGCGTTCGCCGTCGGCGCCGCGCTGGCCGCGGTCGCCGGCCTGGCCAGTGGCCTGCGCTACGGCAACATCGACTTCAAGATGGGCTTCCTGGCCGGCCTGAAGGCGTTCACCGCCGCGGTGCTCGGCGGCATCGGCAACATCAACGGAGCGGTGGTCGGAGGCCTCACCCTCGGGGTGGTCGAGGCGATGGCCACCTCGTTCATTCCCGGCCAGTTCGGCGGACCCGCCTGGAAGGACGTCTGGGCGTTCGTGCTACTCATCCTGATCCTGGTCTTCCGGCCGCAGGGTCTGGTCGGGGCGAAGGTGGTGGATCGCGCATGAGAATCCCAACGATCTTCACCCCCGCGCTGCAGAAGCGCTATCACACCGTCGGCCGTGTGCTGGCGTTGGCCGGCGGCCTGCTCTTCGCGGCGTCCGCCTACCTGCCCTGGGCCTACAGCGGCGACGCCCTCGACGACATGTCCTATCTGGGCGGGCCCTCGACGCTGCAGTTCCTGGGCATGTTCCTCGGCCTGATCCTGGCGTTCTGCGCGGCGATGGGCTGGATCGAGCCGTGGGCCGACGCCCGCAAGCTCTTCCCCCCGCTGCTGAGGATCAGCAAGCGGGCCGGCTGGACGCGGGGCGCCAAGGCCACCGGCATCGGCGTGCTGGTCTACATCGGCATCGTGCTGATCGCGATCACCCTCGAACTCGGCGGCCTGGTCACGGTGGAATGGGGCGGCTGGGTCGCGCTGGTCGCGGCGCTCGCCGGCTTCGTCGGCAGCCGGTTGCTCACCGCCGGACGCCAGCCCAGCCTCGAGCGGGCCCGCACCGCCCCCTGGGTGGACATCGTGGCGATCGCGCTGGTGCTGTTGGCCGGACTGATGCTGGCCGCCTACGCGCTCAACCAGGTCGACGGCGGCACCTTCGTGGTGATCCTCGCCTTCGCCGGCGTCCTGACCGCCTTCCTGTTGCGCAGCGGAATCGGCGGATGGCTCTCGGCGGTCAGCCGCCGCCATCGCACCGTGCTGGTCTTCTCGGCCTTCGCCGTGGCCTTCCTGTTCCCGTTCACCCAGAACGGCTCGGACGCCAACATGTCGATCGCCACCCAGGTGCTGATCTTCGCGGCCACCGCGGTCGGGTTGAACATCGTGGTCGGCCTGGCCGGCCTGCTCGACCTGGGCTACATCGCCTTCCTCGGCGCCGGCGCCTTCACGGCGGCGACGATGAGCCAGTCGGCGTTCGCCACGATCGGCTGGAAGCCCCCGTTCATCGTGGTGATGCTGATCGCCGGCCTGGTCTCGGCGACGCTGGGCCTGATCATCGGCTCGCCGACGCTGCGGGTCTCGGGCGACTACCTGGCCATCGTCACGCTCGCCTTCGGCGAGATCTTCCGGATCACCATGAGCAACCTGGACGGCAGCGACGGACCCGACCTGGTGCACGGCTCGTCCGGCATCCCGGCGATCCCGAACCTCAACCTGTTCGGCTTCGACTTCGGCGCGGTGCACGTCGTGGCCGGCATCCCGCTGGGCCGGTTCTCGAACTACTTCTTCCTGATGCTGCTGATCATGGCGGTGATCGTGCTGGTCTTCACCCGGCTCAACCACTCCCGGATCGGCCGCGGCTGGGTCGCCATCCGCGAGGACGAGAAGGCGGCCGAGGCGATGGGTGTCAACGTCTTCGGGCTGAAGCTGCTCGCCTTCGCCGGCGGCGCCTTCCTGGCCGGCCTGGCCGGCGCGGTCAAGGCCCATGTCGACCAGTCGGTCACCCCCGACCAGTACATCTTCCTGGAGTCGGCCTTCCTGCTGGCCGCGGTGGTGCTCGGCGGCATGGGCACCGTGATGGGCGTCGTCCTCGGCGCGGCGCTGCTCAAGCTGGTGCCCGAGAAGCTGCGTTTCGTCAACGAGTACCGCATGCTGCTGTTCGGGTTGCTGATGGTGATCATGATGCGGGTCCGGCCCGAGGGCATGATCCCCAACCAGCGGCGGGTGCTGGAATTCCATGCCGACGACGAGGATCTGGTCGACGAGATCGAGGAAGACCTGCCGTACGAGTTCGCGGAGGAGGGCTCATGAGCATCGACGACGTCCTGCTCACCGGTGACCTGCCGGGTCATCAGGTCGGCAAGCAGGAGATGTTGTCCGCCCGGAACGTGACCATGCGGTTCGGCGGCCTGGTGGCGGTCGACGACGTCGACCTGACCGTCCATTCCGGTGAGATCGTCGGCCTGATCGGGCCCAACGGCGCCGGCAAGACCACCTTCTTCAACTGCCTGACCGGCCTGTACAAGCCGACCAGCGGCGAGGTGCGGTTCGCCGGCGAGGTGCTGCCGCCCAAGCCGCGCAAGGTGGTGATGGCCGGCATGGCCCGCACCTTCCAGAACATCCGGCTGTTCCCCAACATGACGGCGCTGGAGAACGTCATGGTGGGCCGCTACTGCCGGACGTCGGCGATGGCGGTCACCTCCATCGTCCGCGGCCCGAAGTTCCGCCGCGAGGAGGCCGAGACCCGCGAGCGGGCCATCGAACTGCTCGCCTACGTGGGGATGAAGGGCCAGGGTGGTCACCTGGCCCGCAACCTGCCCTACGGCGACCAGCGCCGGCTGGAGATCGCCCGCGCGCTGGCCACCGATCCCAAGCTGCTGCTGCTCGATGAGCCGACCGCCGGCATGAACCCGCAGGAGACGCGGCAGGCCGAGGAGCTGATCTTCAAGATCCGCGATTCGGGGCTGGCGATCGTGGTGATCGAGCACGACATGCGGTTCATCTTCAACCTGTGCGACCGGGTGCTCTGCCTGGTGCGCGGCAAGACGCTGGTCGAGGGCACGGCCGCGCAGGTGCAATCCGATCCGCGGGTGATCGAGGCCTACATCGGATCACCGGAGACGCAGGACGGGGCGGACAATGCTTGAGGTCAAGGACCTGGTGGTCGCCTACGGCAAGGTGAAGGCGGTCAAGGGCATCAGCTTCGCCGTGGAGCAGGGCCAGGTGGTCTCGCTGCTGGGCACCAACGGTGCCGGCAAGACCACCACGCTGCGCACCATCTCGGGCCTGCTGCGTCCCGAGTCGGGCGAGATCTGGTTCGAGGGCGAGCGGATCGACCGCACCCCCGCACACCAGGTGGTGATGAAGGGCCTGGCGCATTCGCCGGAGGGACGCCGGATCTTCCCGCGGCTCACCGTCGAGGACAATCTGCTGCTGGGGGCGTTCGCGCGCTCGGACGCCGACGGCGTCGCCACGGACCTGGAGCGGGTCTACGACCTGTTCGAGATCCTGCGCGAGCGGCGCACCCAGCCCGCCGGCACCTTCTCGGGTGGCGAGCAGCAGATGCTGGCGATCGGCCGGGCGATGATGAGCCGGCCCCGGCTGCTGATGCTGGACGAGCCGTCGATGGGCCTGTCGCCGCTGATGATGCAGCGGATCATGTCGACCATCCGGGCCCTGCAGTCCGAGGGCGTCACCATCCTGCTGGTCGAGCAGAACGCGGCGGCCGCGCTGAAGCTCTCCGACCGGGCCTACGTGCTGGAGGTCGGTCAGATCACCCTGGACGGCACGGGCGAGCAATTGCTCGGCGACGACCGGGTGAAGCGGGCCTACCTCGGCGAGGACTGACC